>CAMWUU010000344.1 GCA_947177515.1 uncultured Lachnospiraceae bacterium | reverse complement strand
TACATGTATCGTATACAGCTGTTTACTTGTAAGAAATTCTTTCACTACCCGATTCTCATTTAACACTATTTTTTGAATTTTATTTATTTCCTTCCCACTGCGCTTCCAAAAAGATAAGATACGAATCCCACAATTTCCCAGAAGCATGTTTTTAATTTTTTTCAACCACCGGAGCCAAATTCTTCTTTCAACCTGATATTTCCCATTTTCGGTAAATATCAAGCATTTTTTGCACCTGCTCCCTTGCATAATCCACTGTACATCTTCCCATGTCAGATAATCGCCCTCCCAAAGAAGATTTCCACTGTAATCCATAATATATTGCCCATCACAGCAAACAATATAATCGTGGTCTTCAATGCACAGTTCACCAGCATATTCTTTAATCTGTGGATAATGTCTTCCGGATGCAAGAATAATACCCCCTCCCATCTTCTTAAATTCCAGAATTTTACTTTTTGTATATTCCGAAATTTTCTTGTCAGAATTCAAAAGTGTACCATCCAAATCAAGTCCCAGATATGTGATCATATTTTTTTCCCATTCCAGCTTTTAATGTGTTAATATCAATCAGTCCCGCCAAATAATCAGAATACTCCTTTGAGTCCATATGGATAAACCCTGAACTTGTATAAAAGGTCAACTCTCCAAAATAGATTTTTCCGTCCACATTATATAGATCCACCCTAATATGTGGAAAACCCCTACACAGTTTTTCTACTATTATAATCATATCCTGGATATTTGATGGTAAGTGAATCTTATCTTCCTCAATTGCCGCTTTTCTTTTAAACAAATAATCAATGGAATTTTGTTCCATATCAAATTTATGGTTCCGCACATTATGCTCCGCTTCCCCCAGCGAATACATAAAATAAACCGGTTTTCCCCCATAACAGTAAAACTTATAGTCCGCTACTGGAGAACCATCTTTATTCACAAGCAGTTTCTCCGCTATTATTCTAGGCGGGATATCCTTATATACCCACTCCCTACCATAACGCTCATAATAGTTTCGTCCAAGCCGTCTATTTAATTTTCTTTTAAGTACTTTTTTGTTTATCTCTTCCTTATCCCTGCATATAAATACATCCCCGCTGTCATGTGTGCATTTCAAAATAAAGGAATCTGGCAAAGCTGAGAAATCAATCAAATCAAAATTCTCCCATATTCCTAATGTTGGTATAATATGTTCCTCCCCAATTATGTTTGCCACATATTTTTTAGCCGTGTATTTATCTGCCATTTCCTTATAGACAGGTTTCCTGTCATATAATTTCAGCCACTGTAATTTCTCGTTCAGGGCAAGAGGAGTGTCCAAATTCAATTCTTTTCCTTCGCGCAGCTTATAATATTTTTTTAAATACTTTTCATCCGACAGATAACGGTAAAATCCATAACTATCCAGCAATTCAAATCTTGCCAGCTTGTTTTTTAACCTTCCGATGGTTTTTATCACTTTATTATTCATATTCCCCCTATGAAAACACAGAAACATACGGCACCAGCGAATCTGCCATATTATAATCGCCGATAAGCTGGTATACGTAAAAAACAAATAAAAACATATATAATGCAGCAGTTAAAATAACACGGTTTGAACGGCTTATCTGCATATCAATTATATCTGCGACCAGAACCATGGCAAATGGAAAATATACTGTTATTGCTCCACGGGCAAATGTCGGGATATATAGCGACACTGTTTCAATTACCAGAGCCAACGCCATCGCCCAGAAAAAAATACGGTAAACTCCATTTACAAATACTTTTTTTACATTTGACATAATCATCACAAACATTGACAAAAGTACCATTAAAACAATCATATTATTCATTGTAAAATTTCCAATCCCATATAAATCATCTTTCCCCGCCATCTTAAGTAAAGGTTCAAGAATCATGGAATAAACAGGCTGCATCATAACCAGTAGAACAATACATACTGCGTAGACAGCCAAAAATGTTCTTCTAGTTATCTTAAAATCATAGAGAAAATATACAATGATAAACGGTACCGTAACGCGATGAAAAAGTACAGCACCGCATAATATAGCTAAAAACCTCCATATTTTGCGCTGTTGGATTGCTTTTATAGAACTTAACAAAATAACAAATGCAATTGCCTGCCGCAAGGCACCAAAAAAAGTCCTGTGCACACCAAAAGCAATCATCAAGACCAGCACGAATGGCTTGTTTATTGCATAACTTTTCAGGAATCTATACAATCCTGCCATACAAATCATTGCATGTATAACCATAAAACCATGGAACGGCAGACAGGCTTTTGCACAAATCCAACAAAACCATACATAGCCACTTTCCAACCCCCAAACCACTTTTTGATTCAAAAATAAACGGGTTGCCTGAACCATTTCTCCAAAAGAATATCCGGACCATACCTGATAATAAACCGAATAATTCTTCAAATCCCCTCCCAAAGTATCAGAGCGGAATATTAACATTAGAAACAGTTGAAAACAAATAATAAACACAATTCTTTTTCTGTTTTTATCAATCAGAGAATACACTGGTATTGACAGAAAGTTAATTAAATATATTAACATGATTTATTCCCTTCATCGATTCCCCCAGTTTTAAATAATGCTGCTAACATCTTTTCCAAATGGACTTCCCACATCCTTGCAATTCTACTCCTGTTAAATTCCCTTAAGATAAATTGGCTTGCACAGTCCCCAATCTGTTTTCTTCTTTCCCTGTCCATTTCCATCACATAAATTATAGTTTCTGAAAGCTTTCCTTCATCGTTCATCGGAACCAAAAAACCGCTTTTTCCATGCTCAATCAAATCCGCCGGTCCCGTTGGACAATCCGTCGCAATGCAAGGCAGTCCCGCTCCCATAGCTTCCATCAGGGAATTTGGCATTCCCTCATAGTCGGAAGTTAACAAATACAAATCGTATTTCCTGTACTCTGCTACCAGGTTGTCCGACCATCCGCATAATTTTACACAGTCTGCCAGCCCCATGGAACATATCATACTTTGTAAATCATCTTTCAACGTCCCCACCCCATAAATCGAAAGGGTAATATCTTTATACCGTTTTCTGACGATCTGAAATGCTTTTAATGCCATTGGATAATTTTTCTGTCCATGCAGCCTTCCCGCCATTACAATCCTTTTGCATTGTTTTGCACAATTATATTCCGGGTTCCTTTTTATATTTTCCGATACCGGGTTTGGAATTACTACCGTATTATGCCATCCTTTCCTATCCGCATAATTTTTTTGTTCCAAAGTCTGTAGTACCACAGTATCTGCCGCCAAAAACCACCGCCGCTCCAATACCGCTTTCAGACCTCGCTGCCGCTTTAGTTTTTCTGGTGAATTCCTAAGCGATGCAACCTTTAAAAAATGCATTCCAAACGATGCAAGATATAATGCATATCCTGCCTGCAAAAAACCAATTGCAATATCGGGACGAATTCTCTTTAAATATCTGCGAATGTAGATAGCGCGTCTTAAACCAGTCCATCTCTTATATAACCCGTAATCTTCACACATGATTTCCAATTTCACATGTGGATCTATCCTATAGTCGTGGCTGGTTTTATAAAAAACCAACATATGGGTATCATGCCCACGCTGTGCCATTTCTTTGGAAAGAACGGACATAACCCTCTGCGCTCCCCCATCACACAGATCGGCACTGATAAATAATATTTTCATTTCCCTCCCCCATCCGGATCTTTAATGATCCGATCCCATTTCTTTAATATTTTCCCAACATCATAATTTTTTCCGCTTTGGTACGCTGCCCTCCCTATTTCCTCCCTCTTTTTTAGATCTTTTAAAAGCCCGGCAATCGCTGTTGCAAGTTCCGCTTTATTCCCCACTGGGACAATAACCCCGTTTTTCCCGTTTTCAATTATCTCGTCCGCACCCGCGCAGCTTGTCGAGATACAGGGCAGTCCCATTGCCATTGCTTCAAGCAAAGCATTAGAAAGACCTTCGTAATCAGAACTTAGGACAAAGA
>CAMWUU010000343.1 GCA_947177515.1 uncultured Lachnospiraceae bacterium | reverse complement strand
GCTTATAAGGAAGAGCAAGAACTGGCAGAGATTTTTCCGCGCACATTTGGGGAGATTAAGCGCCGTGTCCCCGTGGGGGCGCATACCCTAGGGCAGGAGTCGGATCCCCAAAAATCCACACGGGAGCAGAAAAGAAAGGTGCAGGAAAGGGAAACCGCACGCTCGGTTGAAACGCTAAAGAGGGAGCTTTCTGAAAAGCGTTTGCCGGAATACCTGCTGGTGGATGGCTACAATGTGATCTTTGCCTGGGATGATCTTGCGGCGCTTGCAAAAACAGATCTTGCGGCTGCGCGCGGCAGGTTGATGGATATTCTGTGTAATTACCAGGGTTATACCAGCTACCGGTTGATTTTGGTATTTGACGCATACCGGGTTAAGGGCAACCCCGGCGAGGTGCAGAAGTACCACAATATCCATGTGGTATACACAAAGGAGGCAGAAACGGCGGACATGTATATTGAGAAAGTTTCGCATGAACTCGGGAAAAAGTACCATGTAACCGTTGCTACCTCGGATGCACTCGAACAGCTTATTGTGATTGGCCAAGGTGCGGTGCGCATGTCTTCAAGGGAATTAAAAGAGGAGGTGGAGCGTGTGGGGGGAAGGTATCTGGCTGAGCATGCAAAAAAAGGAGAAAATGGGAAAAATACCCAGATGAAAGATGCGCTTGTTAGGGCACTTGCCCCGGGGCAGGAGGGAGAGTAAAAGCAGAAAGATAACAGGAGGTACGATGTATGCTTGGCGCAGTGATCGGGGATATCATCGGTTCGACTTACGAATGGCATAATGTGAAGACAAAGGATTTTGATCTTTTCCCGGAGAAAAGCCGCTTTACTGACGATACAATATTGTCCGTTGCGGTGGCGGATGCACTTTTACACAGGGAGGTGTCCGATATCCCGATGCACAAAGCATATGCGATGTGGTACAGGCAATATTACCACCGGTATCCGGATGCGGGTTTTGGACAGATGTTTTCGGAATGGGCAAGGGCGGATGTTATCCGGGTACAGAGAAGTTTCGGGAATGGGGCGGCCATGCGCGCGGCTCCGATCGGGTATGCGGCATCAAGTATCCGCGAGGTAAAAAAAGAAGTGTATGCCAGTTGCCGTTATACGCATCGGAACCGGGAAGCCATAAAAGGTGCGCAGGCTGTCGCAGTCTGTGTCTATCTGGCAAAAACGGGGGTGGAAAAGAAGGAGATCAGGAATTATATGGAAAAACATTATTATCCGGGTCTTACAAGCCTTGATGCGCTTCGTGCGGGGTATGTTTTTGACAGCCGGGCTTCCTATTCGGTTCCGCCCGCACTCCTTGCATTTTTTGAGTCGGATTCTTACGAGGATGCTGTCCGCAATGCAGTTTCCATTGGTGGGGACAGCGATACCATCGCCTGTATGGCGGGCGGGATTGCGCAGGCTTATTACCATGAAATTCCCATGGAAATAAAAGATAGGGCCTTCGCCCTTTTGGATACCGGGCTAAGAACAGTAATACGGCAGTTTACCGAAAAATATTTGCCTTTGGGCTGACTGGAAAAGCTTCGGAAATCAAGGGTTTTCCAGTTACAAAAAAACACGAAATCGTGCAGGATTCCCTCTTGACATTAGAGGAAAATCTGGTATCATACATTATAACAGGAAAAATAATTATAAACAGGATTTTTGTTGTTATCAGGGTACATATGGGGAACAAAAAAGATTGGAAAGGGGAAATTTGGCGGAATGAAAGAAAAATTACAGCAGGAGTTTCTCAGGATATTTGGAAGGGAGGCACAGGGCGTATATTTTGCACCGGGCAGGGTAAACCTGATCGGGGAGCATACTGATTATAACGGGGGGCATGTATTCCCGTGTGCGCTTACGATTGGCACTTATGCGGCGGCGGCAAAGAACGCGGATCACACGTTGCGTTTTTATTCCATGAACTTTGAGGAGAAGGGCGTGATCACAGCGGATCTTAGGGAGCTGAAGAAGGAGGAGGCACATGACTGGGCAAATTACCCAAAAGGGGTGCTCAAAGTGATGCGTGATGCGGGCTATCAAGTGGATATGGGGATGGATATTGTTTACTATGGCAATATCCCGAATTCATCCGGTCTTTCCTCGTCAGCCTCGGTCGAGGTATTAACTGCGTATATTGCCAGGGAACTCTTTGGTCTTGCGGTGGATTTTGTCGAGATTGCAAAACTATCGCAAAAGGCGGAAAATGAGTTTATTGGAGTAAACTGCGGTATTATGGATCAGTTTTCCATTGCGATGGGGAAAGCGGGGCATGCGATCTTCCTTGATACCGCGGATCTTTCCTATGAATATGCCCCGATTGCCTTAAAGGACGCGAAGATAGTGATCGCTTCAAGCAACAAGAAGCGCGGGCTTGGCGACTCAAAGTACAACGAGCGCAGAAGCGAGTGTGAAGCGGCGCTTGCAAGTCTTAAGACAGTGCTTAATATCCAATCGCTTGGGGAACTGAGTGAGGAGGAATTTGAAAAGAACCGCAGTGTGATCCGTGACATAGTGAAAGAGAAACGCGCAAAGCACGCAGTATATGAGAACCGGCGCACCATAAAGGCGGTGGCCGCGCTGAAAGCGAATGATATCGAGGAATTTGGAAAACTTATGATTGCCTCCCATGAATCGCTGCGTGATGATTATGAAGTGACGGGAAAAGAGCTTGACACACTGGTTTCTGCGGCGCTTTCGCAGGAAGGTGTGATCGGTTCCCGCATGACCGGCGCGGGTTTTGGCGGCTGTACGGTAAGCATAGTAAAGACAGGGGCGGTGGACGCTTTTATCAAGAATGTTGGCGGGATTTATAAGGACAAAATTGGCTATGCGGCAGATTTTTATGTGGTGGATGCAGGCTGTGGCCCGTACACATTATAAGGAAAGAATGGAGGGATTATTATGGCAATTCTGGTATTGGGCGGTGCAGGTTACATTGGTTCGCACACCGTTTATGAACTGATTGACTACGGCGAGCAAGTTGTAATTGTAGACAATTTAGAAACGGGGCATATCGAGGCGGTGCACCCGAAAGCAAAATTCTATCAGGGCGATATCCGCAACAGGGCGTTTATGGACAGGGTTTTCGAAGAAAACAAGATCGATGCTGTAATTCATTTTGCGGCGAATTCACTGGTTGGCGAAAGTATGACAAACCCGTTAAAATACTATGACAACAACCTTTGCGGTACGAAGGTGCTATTAGAGTCGATGGTGGCACACCGTATTGATAAGATTGTATTCTCCTCAACGGCGGCTACTTATGGGGAGCCGGAGAATATCCCGATTTTAGAAACGGATAAAACAAACCCGACAAACTGCTACGGGGAAACGAAGCTTTCGATGGAGAAGATGTTTAAGTGGACGGGCAAGGCACATGGCCTGCGCTATGTGTCGCTGCGCTATTTCAATGCCTGCGGTGCGCATGAGAGTGGGCAGATTGGTGAGGCACATGCGCCGGAAACCCACCTGATTCCATTGATTTTGCAGGTTCCGAACGGTATAAGGGAATCCATCACAATCTTTGGCGATGATTATCCGACACCGGATGGTACCTGTATCCGTGACTATATCCATGTGACTGACCTTGCGATGGCACATATCCAGGCGGTGCAGTACCTGCGTGCCGGGAACACAAGCAATATTTTTAATCTCGGCAACGGAGTTGGTTTTTCCGTAAAGGAAGTAATCGAAACGGCGCGTGCGGTAACCGGGCATCCAATCCCTGCCGTGATCGAAGGGCGGCGCGCTGGCGATCCGGCAAGGCTGATTGCCTCGAGTGAGAAGGCGAGGCAGGTGCTTGGCTGGAACCCACAGCATGATGACCTCTCAAAGATTATTGCGTCCGCATGGAAGTGGCACAAAGGACATCCGGACGGTTTTGCAAAATAATACCGTATGAAATTTACTTGACATTGCGGCTGCCATTCATTACAATAGAGGGTAATGGGTGGCGGTCGTTTTTTGTATACGGGCACCTGGCAATATGTCTATTATACACATCTCCCA
>CAMWUU010000342.1 GCA_947177515.1 uncultured Lachnospiraceae bacterium | reverse complement strand
TGATATGACTGGAGATACGGACGGGGACGGCAATCCGGATGTATTTGGGTTTGGCTGGTGGGATTCTTTCTATGTTCAGATGTTAAACACAAACGGCATTGTAAGCATTAATTACGACGATCCAAATGGTGTGTCAAGCAATTATTTAAGCCCACAGGCAACGGAGGCTTTTACATTCCTGCAAAATGGCTATATTACAGATAAATTTATGGAACGGCCGGACGGGGATAAGTTTATCAGTGATTTTAAGAGCGGGAAACTGGCGATGACCTGTGAATATGGTTTTGCAGCGATTACCGCGTATCCTTGCGATTACGAAATTGAATGGGCACCGCTGCCAACAGGACCTTCGGGAAAGCAGTACGAGTGTGGCGGAAGTTTAAGTGGTTTTGCTATTCCGGTGACAAGCGCAAATCCGGAGGGAGCGGCTGTTTTTGCAAGAATGGCATACGAATTACTCAAGGAATATAATACAACGAAACAAATTTCTACTTATGGACAGGAGGAATTTGACTTGATGCAGACACTGGCAGAAAATATCAATTTTGCGCCAATTGGAATTGAGAAGTACTGGGATGCAAACTGGACGATTTTTTCCGGCATGATCGAGGGAACTCCGGTAAGTACTTTCGCTACCAACGCAGATGAGCAGATTAGGGAAGGTGCGCAAATTACGCTGGGACAATAAGAAAATATATATAGTTCGAGGGTAACAGGTAAAAATGGAGATGAGAAAAAATGAAAAAAGGGATATTATTCCTGTTTCTGGCTTCCTGCCTGGTGTCAGCGGTTGGCTGCGCGGGGCAGGGAGCTGCCCCCGGCCTTGCTGTCACACCCCCGGCAGATGAAACGCTGCAAAATAACCCGGAGGAGAAGGAAGAGCCGACGATAACCGGGCAGGGGGCTTTAAGTGAAAATGACCGGATCAAAGAGGAGTATAAGAGCGTTCCATACCGTTTGTTTCCAACCTCAAAGGACGCATGGGTTGGGGATGTTATGCCAATGTCGGACGGAAAGCAGCTTCACCTTTACTATCTGTATGATACGGATCATAACGGGGTTGGTTATCATCCGATCCATAAGTTTTCTACCACAAATTTTTATGAGTATTCGGATGACGGTTTGGTGCTGCCTTATGGCAGTTCGAGGGATGATGCGGATCTGGCAATTGGGACGGGGAGTGTCTTCGTTGCGCAGGATGGGCGCTACCATCTGTTTTACACAGGGCACAACGATATGTTCCCAGAAAAAGGGCTTGACAAAGAGTGCGTGATGCACGCGGTCAGCGACGATAATGTGAATTGGGAAAAAATTCCAGAGGATACTTTTTATGCGGCAGAGAATTATTCCGGGGATGATTTTCGTGATCCGTTTGTTTTCTGGAATGAGGAAGAAGCCTGCTATTGGCTTCTAATTGCCGCGAGAAAGGAAACGCTTGGGGGAGTGATTGCGCGCTATACTTCCACGGATTTATCAAACTGGACATTGTGTGAGCCGCTTTACGCACCGGGGAAACAATATATGCTGGAATGCCCGGATTTGTTTCAAATGGGGGATAAATATTATCTGTTTTATAGCTGGGACTGCGTTACCTACTATGCAATGGCAGATTCCATTTATGGACCGTTTTATGAACCAGAGGACAATGTACTTGACGGGACAGGATTTTGCTTTTATGCGGCAAAGACAGCAGAATTAAATGGGAAACGCTACCTTTGCGGCTGGATAGGCAGACGACCGAAGGAGAAAGATACCGGAAATTATGACTGGGCAGGAAATCTATTGATTCATGAATTGGTGCAAAAGGAAGATGGTACGTTGGGTGTAACAATGGTTTCAAGTCTGTCAGAATATTTTGATAAGGGAGAAACACCTAAGAAGAAGGCGGTACTTGGTGAAGTTCATGAAATTGCAGATGGCTATCAGCTTAGCGCACAAAAAGATGAGGTTGCACTTGTGGACTTTGGGATAAGGAAGGCTTCTCTTTTGCTGGAATGCGATATATCCTTTGACGGGGAAGGATATGCAGGTTTTGCATTCGGGGAGGGAGAGGATTACGCAAAGTACACCGGGCTGGTGCTTGATGCCAAAAACAACTGCATCCATTATGAAGGCTGCGTACTCTCCCGTATGGCGTATATTGAACCGCTGATTCAGACGGCTTTTTCCTTTGAGGCAGGAAAAGAGTACCATATCAGGCTGGTAATGGAGAATGAAATTGTGGTACTCTATATAGATGATACAAAGGCACTGAGCAACCGCATCCAAAAATCCGTGGACGGGGCACATCTGGCATTGTTTGCAAACAATACACAGGCAGAGATTAAAAATATTGTATTAAAATTGCCGGCGCAAAATTGATGTATTACAGAATATTGTCGCGAAAACAGATTTCGGTGGGCAGATAGGTCGTGCTTGAAAGGCGTTCCGGACATTGCACCCTTGAGAAAATAAGGTTTGCCGCATAGCTGCCAAGGTCTGTAGTCGGGATGCGGACGGTCGTCAGATTGTTTAACAGTGGGTTTATGGTAGGAAGGCCGTCAAAGCCGCACACCATAACATTACGTGTAACCTGGCGGCCGAGTTCGTTTAAGTTTTGTATCAGGATTTGGGCGAGAATATCGTTCGCGCAGAAAAAAAGTTGTGGCAGTTTTTCCATCTGTCTAAGGTGCCTGGCCATCCATCCCTCCTGCCCGTAAAAACGATCTTCTGCAATAATCTGGTATGGCTTTGTGTCAATACCGCAGGTGTTGGCAGCACAAAAGAAGCCCTCGTAGCGCTCACGGAAACTTAAACAATGGTCTTTGTCCCCCACAAAGCCCATGGAGGTCAGTTCATACTTCCGGCAAAGGAAAGTCAGCATTCGGTATACGCTTGTGCGGTTTTCCATCATCAACAGGTCACAATGCAGATTGAGAACAGAAAAATCAACACATGCATCGATAAAGAGAAGTGGTATGCCAAGGGAGCATAATAATTTGCTGTACTCCGCATGGAAGATTTCAAGGCAGATAATTCCTGCTACCTGGGTTTTGTTCAGATTCGGCGGCAGTGTCATGGAATCAATATCTTCCTGCGTGATGGTGTGAAGCGTCAGGGTATAATTTTTTTTGCGTAATTCCTGCTGAAGTTGTGTTATAATGGAAGAACCAATATGGAAAGCATCCGGAGCCATATGCATAACAAAAGCGAAGCTTTTCATCTGCAGTGGCTCCGGAGTTTGATGGTTTGTGTAATTTATAGTTTTGTAGTTCATTTCCTTTACTTTTTGCAGTACTAGTTCCCTAGTATCCGCAGAAACATTTGGGGAATTATTCAGTACCTTTGATACGGTTATGCGGGATAATTGCAGTGCGTCTGCGATATCCTGAATCGTTACTTTATTTTTCATAATGACTCCTATTCAAGTAAAAGGTTAACAACTCTATGGTATCTGATTTCCCCGCAAATTGCAAGCGAATTTTACAGTTTTAAGGAGGATTGATTATGCAAAATCAAATTTTGCGCGATGCAAGAAAATATGAAGAGATAGAGGGGGGAAGGATTTCAGAAGAGGAACGTCCTGCTTTCCATTTATCTGCCCGCACAGGATGGATGAATGATCCAAACGGATTTAGCTTTTACAATGGACAATATCATTTATTTTATCAGTATCATCCGTATCGTTCCGTATGGGATTCAATGCACTGGGGACATGCGGTAAGCAGGGATTTGTTGCACTGGGAATATCTTCCGGCAGCGCTTGCGCCGGATACCGCATATGACAGGGACGGATGTTTTTCCGGAAGTGCTGCGGTTCTGCCGGATGGCAGGCAGCTTTTAATGTACACCGGCGTAAGCAAGGAAGTACAGCCAGATGGAAGTTCAAGGGATGTTCAGACCCAATGCCTTGCCATCGGGGATGGCAGGGATTATGAGAAATACGAAGGAAATCCGGTACTGACACAAAAAGATTTGCCAGAGGATGGGGATCAATATAATTTTCGTGACCCAAAGCTATGGCAGGAGGCAGATGGGAGCTATTCTTGTGTCGTGGGAAATTGTAC
>CAMWUU010000341.1 GCA_947177515.1 uncultured Lachnospiraceae bacterium | reverse complement strand
CAGAAATATAAAGGAAGCGCGCCAGGTTCGGAAGCAGAAACGGCGGCGCTGATAAGGCGCACAAAAGAGCTTAACCCAGTGCTTGCAGTTAGTTACCACGCCTCGGGCAGTGTAATTTACTGGGATTACGGGCAAACGGGGGAATTAAGGACAAAATGTAATGCTTTGGTGGACACAATCCACAGTGTGAACCGGAATGAAATCCGCTATGCGGCAACGGATAAGCAGGATGCAGCGGGATATGGGGATTGGCTCGTGATGGCAATGGGCATCCCTTCCGCGACGATTGAGATTGGGGTGGGGGCAGCGCCGCTTGCCTCAGATGAATTTATGGATATTTGGGAGCGCAATGCGGCAATGTGGGCGGCGCTGGCAGATTTTGCAATGGGATATTCCCAGTAATTGCATAATAAGGAAAGGATGCGAGAAAATTATGAATCAGAATATGGCTTTACTTTCACAGACGGAAATTGATACCTTGCTGGACTTTTTGCAGAAAAGCAAGGTGGGCGAGGAGGTTATGGATCAGGGAAGCATAGACCGGCTGATCAACCTTTTACAGACAGACCAGAAGCGCGAAATCAAGTTTGACACGGATGTCCCGCAGGTGCATAGCGATGACGGGCAGCCGTTGCTGCTCCTTGAGGGGCTGAGTAGTGCAAAGGAGCAGAGCCTTTGTGTCCTTGAGTGCCAGGTGGACGCTCAAACACAGTTTCTGCATATTTTTTGCCGGGATGAGTCAAAGGACAAGGAATATGAGATTACACCGGCATGTATCAGTGAGATGAGGTTTTCCCAGAATGACAAAAGTTCTTGGGGATATGCCATCCCGCCAGTGACATTTGACCATATTGCTTCCCTTATGATGATCAAGTACACAAAGTCTGTTTTTGACAAGGTGTGCCATATTTTTGCACAGCGGATGTTTGGGGGTGAGTGGACGGAAATACCGGAACTTTATATGCCTACCACCTATGATCTGATTCATCACTTAAAAGATTAACCTAAAAAAAGGTATCCTGTGCGAAAAATAACGAAAATATTTTTGAATTTATGCCATTCAGGGAAAAAACGCAGAGTGTTCCCCCTGGGATTACAGACAAATCCTAGTTATATTGACTAAATTATCCGGGAAAAATCGGAGATAATATTGCAAATCCAACAAAATTTAGTCAAAATTCCCCTTTTATGGAACATAAAACTTACTGTTGACGTAGAATGGAAAACGTGGTATAAATATCATACTTCCAGAAAGTTGAGGTGAGAATTATGGAAAAGAATCTGGTGAAATTCAATCGTGTGGATGATGTGAAAGAGTTTGTTGCTGCAGCGACAAAGTGTGATTTTGACATCGACGTGACTTATAATAAAGTGATTGTGGATGCGAAATCATTCCTCGGCGTATTAAGCCTTGCATCGCTTCCAGTATTAGTAGCAATGCATGGGGAGAACGCACAGTTCCATCAGCTCTGCCAGAAATTTGCCTGCTAGTTGGCACACTTGGCCAAATGGACGCAGGGACGCAGATGATCCCTAAAAATGGACGGGATCACAAAATTGGACGGCAGGGGGGCATACCTTCCTGCCGTTTTTGTATTTTTAGAAAAAACAAAAAAAATCTTGACAATTCCAACAAATTGTTGTATACTAAATAAGCATTCAGAAATGCATAGGGGTATCTTCCAAGGGTAGGATGCCGGTCTCCAAAACCGTTAATGAGGGTTCGAATCCTTCTACCCCTGTTCTAAATAAAAAAGCCCGGAGCTTTTTAAGCTCCGGGCTTTTTTACTTTCCCCAAAAAGAATCCCTCCCCGCGCGGAGCCATCGTTTGTATGGACCCGGGGCAGAATGTGGGGCGGACCCAAGCCCGCGCCCACGCGGAGCCACCCGCCATCGCATCCGCCCAGGAGAACGAGAATGAACCCCCTCCGGGTTCATTCTCGTTCTCCTGTGTGAAAGGGGTACCTCCCCACACCCCTTCCACCAACCTCACGCCCCTTTCACACTATTTTCTTTGGGATCTTTTGCGCATTAGTGGGTCAAGGATTTTCTTTCGGATACGCAGGGATTTCGGTGTAACCTCCAGAAGTTCGTCCGTATCAATAAACTCGAGAGCCTGCTCAAGGCTTAGTATTTTCGGAGGGGTAAGGCGGAGCGCCTCGTCGGCGTTTGAAGAGCGTGTGTTGGTCAACTGCTTTTTCTTGCAGACATTCAATTCTACGTCTTCCGTTTTACCATTCTGTCCGATTACCATGCCAGCGTACACTTTCTCACCGGGACCAATAAAGAGCGTGCCGCGCTCCTGGGCGTTGAAAAGCCCGTAAGTAATAGCCTCACCGGATTCAAATGCAATAAGGCTTCCTGTCTTGCGATACTGGATATCGCCCTTGTATGGACTGTAGCCCTCAAAGGAGGTATTCAGGATGCCGTTGCCCTTTGTATCCGTCAAGAATTCGCCGCGATAGCCAATCAGTCCCCTGGCAGGGATCAGGAATTCTAAACGCGTATAGCCGCCGTTTGCGGTGGACATACCAAGAAGTTCCCCCTTGCGCTCGGAGAGTTTCTGGATAACCGTGCCGGAGAATTCCTCCGGGACATCTACAAAAGCGCGTTCCATCGGCTCGGTCTTTTTGCCGTCCTCATCCGTGCGGTAGAGAACTTCCGCCTTGCTAACTGCAAATTCATAACCTTCCCGCCGCATGTTTTCAATCAGGACGGACAGGTGCAGCTCACCGCGCCCTGAAACCTTAAAGGCTTCTGTTGTGTCCGTTTCCTCCACTCGCAGGGAAACATCAGTATTCAGCTCGCGGAAAAGACGGTCGCGCAGATGGCGGGAGGTAACAAATTTTCCTTCCTGTCCGGCAAGAGGGCTGTCATTCACAATAAAATTCATCGCGATGGTCGGTTCGGATATTTTCTGGAACGGGATTGGGGCTGGGTGTTCAACAGAGCAGATTGTGTCGCCGATATGGATATCCGGGATGCCGGAAATTGCCACAATGGCACCAATGCCCGCCTCTGTTACCTCCACTTTTTTCAAGCCCTCAAACTCATATAGTTTGCTGACTTTAACGCGTCTGCTCTTGTCCGGATCATGATGGTTTACAATTACCACATCCTGATTTACCTTTACTTTGCCATTATCAACCTTGCCGATGCCAATGCGCCCGACATATTCATTATAGTCGATTGTGCTGATTAAGATCTGTGTTCCCTCCTCCGGGTCGCCCTCCGGCGCAGGGATATAATCGAGGATGGTTTCAAACAGGGGTTTCATGCTCTCCGGTTTATCCTCAAGCTCTAGGATAGCAACGCCGGTTTTGGCTGATGCGAAGACAAACGGACAGTCAAGCTGCTCATCGTTTGCATCCAGTTCGATAAAAAGTTCCAGCACTTCATCGATCACTTCCTTGGGTCTTGCCTCCGGGCGGTCAATCTTGTTGATACATACAATTACCGGGAGTTCCAGTTCAAGCGCCTTTTTTAATACGAACTTTGTCTGCGGCATGGCACCCTCAAAGGCATCCACCACAAGGATGACTCCGTTGACCATTTTTAACACACGTTCCACCTCGCCGCCAAAATCGGCGTGCCCCGGTGTGTCGATGATATTGATTTTGACACCGTTATAATTGATGGCCGTATTTTTGGCGAGGATGGTGATGCCACGTTCCCGCTCAATGTCACCCGAGTCCATAACGCGTTCTTCCACCACTTGGTTTGTGCGGAATACGCCGCTTTGTTTTAGCAGCTCATCAACCAGCGTGGTCTTGCCATGGTCAACATGGGCGATAATTGCAATATTGCGGATATTTTCACGTTTGATTTTCATAAGTTCCCTCGATTCTTCCATATATAATAACCTGATAAATCACAACATACATATTACCATATTATAACGATTTTACAAGTTTTTTTCGGGCGGGGAAGAAATTTTGTGTAGTTTTTCTGAAATCGGGCATGGAAAGCACAGTAAAATGGACAAAATGATATTATGCATTATTGGAAATAAAAGGAGGGAAGGTAATATAAATGGAAGAGAATGGTATAT
>CAMWUU010000340.1 GCA_947177515.1 uncultured Lachnospiraceae bacterium | reverse complement strand
TGCCAAAGGAATGCTACAGCGGGTTTAAGTCGCGCGCCGGGGAAGGGGAGGAAGCAATATGCACCGGGGAAGAAAAGGACAGTGTGTTCCTTAAATTTGCCGCACATTCGAAGAATGAAAGTTTTGCGCGTATGGTTGCTGCGGCGTATGTCGCGCAGCTTAACCCGACTTTGGAGGAACTTTCGGATATCAAGACAGCCGTGTCGGAGGCGGTGACGAACGCGGTAATCCACGGTTATGGGGACGGGGATGGTGTGATAAGGATGCGCTTTTGTATCAGGGAGCGTGAGGTATGTATTGAGGTGGAAGATTGGGGGGCGGGAATGGCGGATGTGCTGGCGGCAATGGAGCCAATGTATACGACAAGGCCGGATATGGAGCGTTCTGGTATGGGGTTTGCGTTTATGGAGGCTTTTATGGACGAGCTTGAGGTACATTCGCAGAAAGATTGCGGGACTTTTGTGCGGATGCGCAAGAAAATAAGCGGGGGAGCACCGACTTTGTAAAAGAAGGGCTGGTAACGCAAAATAAGGAGGCTGCCTGTGGATCAGAGTTTGTTGCTGATAAGGTGTAAACAGGGGGATAAATCGGCAAGGGAACAGATGATTACGGAAAATATCGGGCTGGTCTGGAGTATTGTGCGCCGGTTTTTAGGGCGGGGCTACGAGGCGGATGACCTGTTCCAGATCGGCTGTATTGGTCTGATGAAGGCGATTGATAAGTTTGATTTGAATTATGATGTGCAGTTTTCAACTTATGCCGTGCCCATGATTACAGGGGAGATCAGGCGTTTTTTGCGGGATGACGGGCTGGTGAAGGTGTCGCGCACAATGAAGGAGAACGCCTGGAAAATCCGCCAGGCCTGCGAAACCCTGGAGCGCCGGCTTGGCCGGGAGGCAACTTTAGATGAGATTGCTGCCGCGACAGAGTTAAGGCGTGAGGATATTGTTATGGCAATGGAGGCGGGGGCGGAGGTGGATTCCATCTACCGTACAGTTTATCAGGGGGATGGCAGTGAAATTTATATGGTTGACCAGATTGTGCAGGGTGTCCGGGGAGGTACCGGGAGGCTTTCTGGTGTCGGGGAGAGCGGCGATGCGGAGAAGGAGAAATTACTTGACCACATGCTGCTTTCCGGATTGTTAAAAAGCCTCCCAGAGTCCGAACAACGTCTGTTAAAGATGCGTTATTTTGAGGAGCGCACACAGAATGAAGTTGCGGCAGAACTTGGGATTAGCCAGGTGCAGGTATCAAGGCTTGAAAAAAAAATTCTTTTAAAGCTCCGTGCCCAGTGTGAAAAGTCCTGATACCGGGGTGGGTTTCTTTTATCCAGTTTTTGGAAAGTCAGCGGATCCAGAAGGTGCCTGACATTAGCAAAAAGCCTGGCAGGTTTGGGCGCATAAGCTGCCAGAAGCCGATACCGCGAAGGGCGTATTCGGTTACCAGTGCAAATTTTGCCTGATAACTTCTTACATCCTCAAACCAGACTTCATGGGAAATGCCGTTTTTTTCGTAGGTGAACCAGGGACTTTTGGCAGTTTCGTCAAATTGGATGGCGGCACCGTTTTCAACGGCAAGTTCCCTGGCAGTCAGGTTGCCAATGGAAGTGGCGCGTGTGGTACCGGAAACATAGGGAAGCGGCCAGTCGTATCCATAGTTTGGTACGCCTAGGTCGATTTTTTCCGCTGGGATGCGGGTAAGGGCATATTCAACGACACGGCGGACTTTATCGACGGGGGCGACAGCCATTGGTACGCTGTAAGTATAGCCCCACTCATACGTCATCAGCAATACAGAGTCCGCCGCCTCCCCCAGCAGTGCGTAATCCTTTCCCTCATATAAAAGCCCTTTCTGGTTATCAGAAGTCTTTGGTGCAAGTGCTACTGAAACCGGGAAACCGAGGGCGTTGATGGAGCGGCGTACTGTGGCTACGAATTCGGCGAAGGCAACACGGTCGGTTGGCAGGATATATTCAAAATCAATATCAACTCCTTCAAAACCGCGCGAGGTAATTTGGATGCCAAGTTCTTCCGTAAGGCGGGTAATGGCTTCCGGGTTATAAACCAGGCCAGTGATTAGGTTATTGTTGAATGTCCCGGAAGCGTCGATGGGCGTGAGTGTGAGCACTGGTCGTGATCCGTAGCTTTTTGCAAGATTAATTAAAAAAGTATCGTCAAGGCGTGGCGGAATCAGTCCGCCTTCGGTAGTAAAGCCGTAGGAAAAGATGGAGAGCGCACTCATGTACGGCAGTGATTGGCGTAGGGTATCCTGGTTGATATGTGGATAGGCATAGCCATTTGTAAAGATCGTCTGCCGATCAGCATCCCCGTCATAGGAGATTAACAGGGCTTCGCCCACGGCAAGGCGGTATGGGTAAGTGAGTTGGTTGTTAAAAAGAATGGAGGAAAGCGGAGCGCCGGTACTGGCAGCGATTGAGTCGATAGTATCCCCCGGTTTTACAACATAGATTTCCATTATGTCCCCCTTTTTGGTGCAGAACTTGATTGTATCATTTTGGCACAGAATAATGGTTAATAGATTATATGGAAATAATTGGAAGTTGTTACTGTAAAATGGTGGGGGCACAGGAATGGACAAGAAAGGATATTGAGAAAAAGAGGGGGGTATGGTATACTTTAGTTAGTATATCCATGGAATCCCCTTTTTTGGTAGGTGGGAGGAAGTAGAACCGGATTCTAAAGGATATGGGATAATACTATTTTTGTCACAGGAGGGACAAGGATGAGAAAGACAAGATTTCATGCGGTTTTACTTGCCGGTGCGATCACTGCCTTTGGTCTTTTAGGCTGCGGTGACGAGGGTATAAAACCTCCGGAAGAAACAGGATCAAAGACGCAGGAGGCATCTAGTGTAATTGCGCTTACCCTGTGGGGGTCGAATGAGGATGCGGAATTGTTAGAAGAACTGGTTGAGGGATTTAAAAGTCAGTATGCACGGCAGGCGGAGTTTGATATTACTGTGGAATACCAGGGGGAAGCGAATTGTAAGGACGCGCTGTTTGGAAGGCTTGCAGACGGACCGGATGTGTTTACATTTGCTGACGACCAGCTCCGCGTTATGGTGGCGGCAGGCGTGTTAGCTCCAGTGGAGGATGCGGGTATGGTCAGGGAGAATAATATTGAGGCAGCTTGTGAAGCCGCTTCTGTAAATGGTGTGCTCTATGCGTATCCGATGACAGCGGACAACGGATATTTTCTGTATTATAACAAAGCGTATCTTAGTGAGGAAGATATAAAGACCATGGACGGTATCCTGCGTGTTGCCAGGGAAAATGGCAAGAAGTTTGCAATGGACTGGAGTTCCGGCTGGTATTTGTACAGTTTTTTTGGGGAAACAGGTCTTAGTGTTGGCCTGAACGCGGATGGTGTGTCGAATGCGTGCGACTGGAATGCAGTGGATAGAGAGATTACCGGTATGGATGTTGCAAAAGGGATGCTTGCAATTGCAGATAGCAGGGCGTTGGATGCTTCTGGACTATTCGCCGATAAGGTGAAGGACGGTACGGCAATAGCAGGGGTTTCTGGTGTGTGGGATTCGAATTTGGTTGCTGAAACTTGGGGAGAAAATTATGGTGCGGCAAAACTCCCGACCTATACTTGCGGGGGCAGGCAGGTTCAGATGTCTTCTTTTGCGGGTTATAAGATGGTGGGTGTAAATGCCTATTCCGAACAGGGGGAATGGGCGCAGAAACTGGCGGACTATATAACAAATGAAGAGAGCCAGACACTGCGTTTTGTACAAAGAGGCCAAGGACCATCCAATGTCCGTGCATCTTCAAGCGATGAGATAGCCGCTTCCCCGGCAATTAAAGCAATCCTTGCGCAGTCTGAATATTCAAATCTCCAATCCATCGGCGGGAACTATTGGGCACCGACGCAAAAATTTGGGGAACTGATGGCAGCAGGAAACACAGAAGGGCGAAACCTCCAGGATATCCTAGATGAACTAGTAAAAGGAATCACTTCGCTTTACTAAAAAACATCATATGCGGAACTAAAAACAGCAAATGCCCGGACAGCCCCCAGAGGGATTTGTGGGAGC
>CAMWUU010000339.1 GCA_947177515.1 uncultured Lachnospiraceae bacterium | reverse complement strand
TTGCGTATAATCAAGAATGGACCGCCGTCAGAAGCCCATTTTGCCTCGGACTGACTTGTTTCAAAATCCCATTCTGTCATTGTATTCTCACGGCTGTTGCAGTCTGCAACAAGAATTTTTCCCTCGGCAGTTATCCCGCGCAGCACAATAAAATGCCCTCCTTTGGTAAAATGTCCCTTGCCCATCAGCACAACCACCATATCGCCGTTCTTTAAAGCTTCCTTCACCTTTTTTGGCGTATCCGAATCATTCCCCACACCCTCTGATTTCAATCCGAACGCCTTTGCAGTCCCATTCACTACCGAGTGCAGCGAACCGCTCTTTGGGTACCAGTATCCCTTATTGAATGCCCATCCGGACATCTGTACCGGATCAATGCCAATATCGGTTAGACTCGAAACAACAATCGCCATTGAGGTTGGACCGCACGCGTACTTTGCAATCGTATCCTCACCACCATAGATCAGGCTTCCCCAGCGCGGATCCGTCTGTAAATAAAACACGGTATCCACCGCGCCGTCCGCTGTTAAAAGTTCACCGCTCTGCGGGGTTGTAAGCGACGCGATAAAATCCGTATCCATCCCCTCCGTATAACTGATCTGCGGGGTTGGGGTCGGAGTCGGGGTCGGGGTTGGTGCCAGGGTTGGCGTTGGGGTTGGCGTATTTTGTGGAGCTGGGGTTGGCGTATCTTTCGGCTTTCCGGTTTGTGTCGGTTCTGCGGTCGGTTTTGGTGTATTAGTAGGCGTACCTGCCTCCTTTGTCGGGACAGGCATCCCCACATCCCCAGTCGGTTTTACATCCTGCTGCCCGTTTCCATTCTCTTTTATCCCATTATCAGATCCACTAGGCTCTAGGGGTTCTCCCCCTTCCTGTCCGGTTTCTCCCGTGCCATCTAAAGGATCCTGTGCTGTATTGCCAGGATTTTTTACTGCTCCGGTCGGGGACTCCCCTATATTCGTGGAAGGCTCCTGTCCCACTTCTTTTGACTGCCCCAATCCGTCATCTTCAGGTTCATCCTGCGCTTTCACCATACCGGAAGCTGTCTGGCGTGTATTTTGGCCGTTGTCCGCACCACTGCGGTTTTCCGACCATTTAACCAGACCAGCCACTAAGACGGTCACGGCAACCAAACAGACCAGTTCCCATTTTATAATATTTGTCAGACGATTTTTCTTTTTTTTCATACTTCCTGCCTCCTTCTGTTATTGTGCTATCCGCAGTGTAACAGATTCTGAAGCGATTTTCCATCGGTGGTTGCTTCCTTTCCTGCCGGTATTATCCATGCTGCATTGGCAGGGCACATATACTGCCGGAGCGCAGCTCGATACCAGGAGCCCCTTTCTTTTCCATATAATCCCTAGTGATGGTCACCCTGCCAATTGTGTCATCCTTTGGAATTTCATACATGATATCAAGCATAAATTCTTCCAGAATTGCGCGAAGTGCCCTTGCTCCCGTCTTTTTTTCCAGCGCACGCTCCGCAATCAGGTCAAGTGCCTCCGGCTCAAAACGAAGTTCCACCTCATCCATAGCAAAAAGTTTCTTATATTGCCGGATTATTGCATTTTTTGGCTGTGTAAGGATGCGAACCAGCATATCGCGGCTTAAATCCTCCAGCGTGCAGACCACCGGCAAGCGCCCCAAAAATTCAGGGATCATACCGAATTCCCTCAGATCCTCGGCGGACGCATGCTTTAAAATATTCTTTTCCTTATCGTACTTGTCCCGCAGATCCCCGGAAAATCCGATGGAGGATGCCTTATTCAGCCGCTCCTTGATAACCTTTTCCAACCCGGAAAACGCCCCTCCACAGATAAAAAGAATATTCCTTGTGCTAATGGTCGTCATTGGCACCATTGCATTTTTGCTTGTCGCACCAACCGGAACCTCCACGTCCGCGCCCTCCAAAAGCTTGAGGAGTCCCTGCTGCACAGCCTCCCCGCTCACGTCACGGCTGTTCGTATTGCGCTTTTTTGCAATTTTATCAATCTCGTCGATAAAAACAATCCCCATCTCCGCTTTCTCGGCATCGTTGTCCGCCGCTGCAAGCAGTTTCGAGAGGACACTTTCCACATCGTCCCCGATATAGCCAGCCTCCGTAAGTGATGTAGCATCTGTTATGGCAAGAGGCACATCCAAAAGCTTTGCAAGAGTCTGAACCAGATATGTTTTTCCACTTCCGGTCGGTCCAAGCATCAGGATATTGGATTTTTCTATTTCCACCCCATCCGACAAATCATCCCTGATTCTCTTGTAATGATTGTATACCGCAACCGCGACCGCCTTCTTTGCCTGTTCCTGGCCGATCACATATTCGTCAAGCTGCGCCTTGATCCGGTGTGGTGCGGGTACGGCAGGAATCTGCACCGCCCTTTTCTTCCCAACCCCATTCTCTTTCTTTTCTGCCTTTTCCTTCGCCCTTCTCGCGCCCATCGGCGGAATATTCCCCATGGGCGGGATACCCCCCGCAAACATGGTTGGATCCATCATACCGCCAAAAAAAGGATAATTGCCCCCATCAATCAGATTAATGGACTTTTGCAGGCAATCCTGGCAGACACGGATCCCCTGCGGAAGCTGGATCAGTTTCCCCGCCGTCTTCTCATTTCTGCGGCACAGGTAACAATAATCCTGGCTTTTGTCGTTATTTTTGTCATTATTCTTGTCTTCCTCGCTCATAATAAGCCCCCTTTTCTTTTATCCCGCACACTTTGTTTTAGCCTGTTTTGTCTTTATCCCTGCGATATTATATTTTAATACGCATTTTTATTAATAAATCCTTTAAACAAAGTCAGGAATAATATCTTTACATCAAGTCCCACTGACCAGTTCTCAATATAGTAAAGATCATATTCAATCCGCTTTTTAATTGAGGTATCACCCCGGTAGCCATTTACCTGCGCCCAGCCGGAAAGACCGGGCCGCACCTGATGTTTAATCATATAGCGTGGGATCTCCTCCCTGAATTTCTCCACAAAATACGGGCGCTCCGGGCGCGGCCCGATCAGGCTCATATCCCCCTTGATAATATTGATTAATTGTGGGAGTTCATCCAGGCTTGTCTTGCGTATAAACCGCCCTATCCCTGTTACACGTGCATCATTTGCCTTTGTCCACGCCTTTTTTTCCTTTGCCTCGCTCTGTACCTGCATCGAGCGGAACTTGTACATCTTGAATTCCTTATTGTGCAGGCCAACACGCACCTGCGAAAAAATAACTGGTCCTTCTGAGGTACACTTGATTATAACAGCAATAATAATCATTGGAACCAGGGAAACTAGCAGCGCAACAGATGCTAGGATCAGGTCAAAAGCACGCTTTAACAGGCTGTTTAAAACATTGTTCAATGGCACATTGCGGATATTGATGGCGGGCAGCCCGTCTAAGTCCTCCATAACTGCCACTGTCGGGATCACACTGCGGTAATCCGGGATAAATTTGGTGTGGACACCCGACTTTTCACATATGCCCACCAGGCGTTCGAGTTTGATATACTCATTGATCCCCAATGTCACCACAATCTCATCAAAATCGTTTCCCTGCAAAACATTCGAAAGCTCGTCGCAGGTTCCGATTACCACCGCCTTCTTGTACATTGTCCCGACTTCCATACTATCATCTAGGATCCCGTGGATATGGTAACCCCACTGGGGATTCTGGCGGATACGGTCGATATATGCCTCCGTGGTACGGCTGTAGCCCACTATCAGGACATGTTTCTGGTTGAAACCACGCTTTCTGATCGCCCTCAAAATCCGCCCAAGGCAGAAACGGAACCCCGCCCCAAAAATAAAATTCATCATGGCGAAGGTCACAAACAGACCACGCGAAATATCGTTCTCATGGATTGCATAAAGCACGGTTGCAAAAACAAGAAGCCCCAGGATATTGGCTTTAAAGAGGTTCCAATATTCAAGCCAGCCCCGGCTTCCGCCCCGTCTTGGCCGGTACAGTCCGCAGTTGGCATAGATCACCAGATATGCAGGAACAAGATAGTATAGGTTCTGCGCATATTTTGCCAGCGAATAATAACGCTCATCCTGCGACAGCGCGAACACCGGAAAGCGTGTCAGC
>CAMWUU010000338.1 GCA_947177515.1 uncultured Lachnospiraceae bacterium | reverse complement strand
ACAGATTATCTTCCGTGTGGGGGGGAAGGCATACCAGTCCGAAAACAGGACTTTTGAATCTGATTATGTGTATATGGGGCGGTAAGATAGAAAAAACGTAAAAAACGGTGTGCCTGTTGTAAGTACGTATGGGCAGGGGCGCTAAGATTGGCAGGTGGTTATGGCAAGGATATTGGTTGTGGGTGGGGGTGCCGCCGGGATGATGGCGGCCGCCGTGGCAGCAAAAAAGGGGCATGAAGTTCTTCTCTTCGAGCAAAATGAAAAGCTTGGGAAAAAGCTCTATATTACGGGGAAGGGGCGGTGCAACTTAACAAATGCCTGCGATAGGGAAGAACTGTATAAGAACGTGGTAACCAACCCACGTTTTTTATATAGCGCGTTTGCAAAATTTTCCAACCAGGAAACCATCGCCTATTTTAATTCTATCGGGCTTGCGACAAAGATAGAACGCGGGGGACGGGTTTTTCCCGTATCCGACCATTCCTCGGATGTCATCCGGGTGCTGGGGCAGGAACTTAAGCGCAGGGGAGTGAAAGTTCTGCTTGGCACAAAGGTAAAAGAAATAATGGATGATAATGGGTGTTTTGCCTTGTTGGTCACGGAGGATGAGAAGAAATATTTTGGGGATGCCTGTATTTTGGCGACGGGCGGCTTATCCTACCCAACCACTGGGGCGACCGGGGATGGCTACCGCTTTGCAAGTCAGTTAGGACACCATGTGACAGAACTATTTCCGTCCCTGGTCAGTTTTAAGCTTAAAGAGCCGTTCCCGGCGGAACTTGAGGGATTGTCCTTAAAAAACATACGCGTGCATCTTGTGGCGGATTTGTGGTACGGGGAGGAGAAATCCGAAATAGGGCAGCAGGGAAAGAAAGCGGGATCGAAAAAGAAAAAACGTCGACCGGGCGAGATTTTGTTTGAGGATTTTGGTGAGCTTGTCTTTACTGGTACGGGGATTAGCGGACCCGTTGTCCTTAGCGCGAGCAGTTACGCCGCACCGCTCTTTGCTGAATGTGCCATGTCGTTCCATATCGATTTGAAGCCGGCTTTGTCAATTGATCAGCTTGACGCGCGGATTTTGAGGGATTTTGACGAGGCAAAAAATAAATGTTTAAAAAATGCACTCGATCATCTATTGCCACAAAAATTGATAAGAGTTATAATAGAGCGCAGCGGCATTTCGCCCGACAGACAGGCGGGTGCCATAAAAAAGGGAGAGCGCAGGCAGTTGGCCGGGCTGCTTAAGGATCTGTACTTCCCGGTTCAAGCATGCGGCGGATATGCGGAGGCGGTTATCACAAAGGGCGGCATCGATGTGGGAGAAATTAACCCATCGACAATGGAGTCGCGCCTGGTAAAGGGAATATATTTTGCGGGCGAGGTGCTTGATGTGGATGCGCTGACCGGGGGATTTAACCTACAGGTAGCGTGGTCAAGCGGGTATCTGGCAGGTTTATCCGCAGCGGGAAAAGATTTTCCTGTGCGAAACGGTATTTTAGAAAATGAACAGAAGTGAGGATTTTTGAATGAAGGTTTACAATGTCGCGATCGACGGCCCTGCAGGAGCGGGCAAAAGTACGGTCGCTAAGATGGCGGCAGAAAGGCTTAGCTTTGTCTATGTGGATACCGGGTCGATGTACCGGGCGCTTGCGCTTGCCTTTATGCGCCTTGGGATTAAGCCTGGGGAAATGTCCCGTATTGAGGATGCACTTTACGGGATTGATGTGACGCTTTCCTACCGCGGGGGCGAGCAGATGGTTCTATTAAATGGAGAAGATGTTACCTCTCTTTTGCGCTCACAACAGGTCGGGGATCTGGCATCCGCATTTGCGCCTCTTGCGCCCGTAAGGGCAAAGCTGCTCTTACTGCAAAGGGAGCTTGCAGGAAGGACAAGCGTGATTATGGACGGCCGGGATATCGGTACGACTGTTTTGCCGCACGCGGATCTTAAAATCTACCTTACGGCGGATGCGAAGGTACGTGCAGAAAGACGTTATAAAGAGTTGTTGGAACGGGGTAGCGAATGCGATAAGGAGGAGATCCTTAACGGCATCCTCACCCGTGATAAGCAGGATATGACAAGGGAAATCTCCCCGTTAAGGCAGGCAAAGGATGCAGTTTATCTTGATGCGTCGCACATGACGGTGGATGAAGTCGTTTGTTTTATTGTAAACCTTGCGAAAGAGCGGTTTTGGCCATGAAGGTGCGTGTGGCAAAGACAGCGGGGTTTTGTTTCGGGGTAAAACGGGCAGTCGAGATGTCCTGCCAGGTTGCGTCGGAACGAGGAAACAGTGCTGTCTACACTTTAGGTTCCATTATCCACAATGAGGAGGTGGTTGCGGATTTTGCGCGAAAGGGCGTTGCCGTGGTATCCTCCCCGGGGGAATTAAAGGATCTTCCTGCGGGAACGGTTATCCTTTGCTCCCACGGCGTGGCACCTTTTGTCATTGATGAAATCGCAGCCCTTCGCGATGAAAAGGGAAACGCGAAATTCCGGATTGTGGACGCGACCTGTCCATTTGTAAAAAAAATCCATCGCATTGTAGAAGAAAAAAGCGGGCAGGGTTACAGGATCCTTGTGATCGGCGACCGGAACCATCCGGAGATCCGGGGGGTTGCCGGATGGAGCAAAACGCCGGTGATAATTACAGATAATGAGAAAGATTTACAAAATTTGGATATTAAAGAAGGCGAAAAGCTCTGTGTTGTGGCTCAAACGACTTTTAATTACAAGAAATTTCAATATTTAGTTGAAATTATTGAAAGAAAGAGGTATGATATAATTGTTGTCAATACGATATGCAACGCGACAAAAGAACGCCAGGCCGAAGCCGCAAGGCTTGCCAGGCAATCGGATGCCATGATTGTGATCGGAGGGAAGCAGAGCTCGAACACCGGGAAGCTTTTCGAAATTTCAAAAAAGGAATGTGAGAATACTTACTATATACAGACACTTGGTGACTTGGATTTAAATTCGTTTAAATCTTTTCGTAGCGTAGGTATTACAGCAGGGGCATCCACCCCAAATAATATTATCAAGGAGGTTTTTACCAGCATGTCAGAAGAAAGTTTTGAGCAATTATTGGAGGGGTCTTTAAAGACAATACACAATGGGGAGGTAGTCGAAGGTACTGTAATCCGCGTTAAGGAAGATGAGATCGTCCTGAACATTAGCTACAAGGCGGACGGGATCATTACCAGGAATGAGTACACAAACACCCCGAATGTGGATCTTCGGACCCTTGTGAAGGAAGGCGATACCATGAGCGCTAAGGTGCTCAAGGTAAATGACGGTGAGGGTCAGGTGCTGCTCACCTACAAGAAGCTCATTGCCGAGAGGGGCAATAAGCGCCTCGAGGAGGCATTTAACAACAAAGAAGTATTGACAGCAAAAGTTTCTACGGTACTAGAAGGCGGTTTAAGCGTTGTGATTGAGGAATCAAGGGTATTTATCCCTGCCAGCTTAGTATCCGATACTTATGAGAAGAATTTGGAGAAATACAAGGATCAGGAGATCGAGTTCGTTATCACAGAGTTTAATCCGCGCAGGAGGCGCATTATCGGCGACCGCAAGCAGCTCCTTCTCGCAAAGAAGCGCGAGCTTGCTGAGGCGCTTTTTGCAAGGATCCAGGTTGGGGATGTCATCGAGGGTACGGTAAAGAATGTGACCGATTTCGGCGTGTTCATCGACCTTGGCGGCGCGGACGGCCTGCTGCATATCTCCGAGATGTCCTGGGGCAGGATTGAAAATCCGAAGAAGGTCTTTAAGCCGGGGGATGTTGTCAAAGCGTTTATCAAGGATATCCAGGGCGAGAAGATTGCGCTCAGCCTGAAATTCCCTGACCAGAATCCTTGGAAGGATGCGGCGGAGAAATATGCGGTTGGCAATATCGTGACCGGCCGCGTGGCGCGCATGACGGATTTTGGTGCTTTCATCGAGCTAGTGCCAGGTGTTGATGCGCTGCTGCATGTGTCCCAAATCGCGAGGGAGCACGTTGAGAAACCCTCGGATGTATTGAAAACCGGTCAGGAAGTTACCGCAAAGATCGTGGATTTCAACGGTGAGGACAGAAAA
>CAMWUU010000337.1 GCA_947177515.1 uncultured Lachnospiraceae bacterium | reverse complement strand
TCTGTGCAGCAACCAAAGGCGAATGTGTTTCTTTTGATAACTCATTCCAGTAACTATAATTAATGTATCTGATATTACCTAAATCTTCACTCACGAAATTGCATAAACTCCACTGGACTTCAGTCGGAAAATTCTCAAATAATTCGCGATTTAGGCCGTATCCCCGAAATTCTCCAAGCAGCTTTTTTCTTGCAATATTTTCCTCAGTATTATTTAAGTCTACCGAAAATATTATGCTCTCATCCAGCGAAAGCTCTTTCATAACTGTTTTGATCTGTTCTGAAAATCTCTCAGATTGATATTCAGTCTTTAAAAATTCTGAAATCATTTCATCCTCAGAACTTGTTCTTAAAATGTTCACGTCACTTTCTACCTCCTATTGAAAATCTAAGCTATCGCGACAGCATTGTAAAATATGTATAGCATAATACTTATACAACTATATCATTTTTTGCGCTTTGTTGGTATTGGCATGGTATTTTTCACATACTGTTTTTCATAATAAAACACATACTGTTGAATAATCCCCGCATTTTCCCCGAAAAGATGAAAGGGATCTTTTCCCTTACACTCATTTTCAATAGCCCTCGAAATCCAGACATCAACCGGAACACATGCTGTTCTTCCATAACCAAACAACCCAACACAGTTCGCAACTTTTTTCCCGATGCCGTGGACAGTCTGCAATTTTCCAAGCAACTCCTCATCTCCATAATCAGAAATAGAATTTAAATCAAGATTGCCTGTTTGTACCTGCTTGATTGCATCAAGAACATACGGTGTCCGATATCCCAAACTGCACTCCATCAGCTCATCCGCAGATGCACATGCCATTTCCTGCGGCGACGGAAAAGAGCGAAGTGTTTCATATTCCGTATCAATATCATGTCCATACTTTAGTGCCAACATCTCCACCGCCTTCGATATGGCCGGAATATTTTTTCTCTGCGAAATGATAAATGTTATAAGCATCTCCCAGGGATTCTGGCGCAGAACCCGAAGTCCCCTGCCATACCCCATTGCCTCCCGGATAAACGGATGCTTGTCACACTCCTCATTATAAATTTCCCTATAACAACGGTCAAGATCAAAATAAACACTCCATATATTTTTCCAACTCTCCTCATCGCAGGAAACAAAAAACTTTTGTTCCGCCATTTTCCGGATATAAACTGCACAATCGCCCGTTACAAACCGGTAGGTTCCATCATCAAACTGCCGAACCCGAAAGCATTGACCGCTCACCATGATTTTTTCTAAATCAAAATCGTCTTTTATTTCTATTTGCATATTTTGCTCCAGTTAAATTTTATAGGATTTCTTCTTGCCTCTTATTTATTTTACTCCCTTTTCAAAAAAGTGTTCCCAGTGCAATAATTTTAAAATATAAAGTATATTTCTGTATATATCACATAATTTACAACAACTTAATAGTTCTATAAACTGAAATTTTATTGATTATATGCTTCTTTACTTACTGGATGCAATTCTAATTCCCAGTCCTCAAATGACTTGTCAGGACTATAATCAGGTTGGAAATATCTTCGGATATAAATCGCTGCTCCGTATCCAAACACTCATTTGTATATTCAATCAAACCCGACTTATCAACATAAATCTTAGATTTGACCGCCTTGCGAAAACCCTCATTATCTGAATTTAAATAAATTCCCACTATAGTCCCTCCGTTTAAGGAATTGTAAAAAGGATTTTTAATATCTACTATAAATTATTTTACAGATAACCAGAATCAGAAATAACTCATAAAGAGTTATTTTTGAACAGCTCCTAATTTTGCATTTATTGCAGATTTTCTTCCCCTACAACTGCTCTTCTTCCGCCACTTTCTGCAATGGCAGATTTTCCTCAAGGTATGTAAGTTCCTCCGACCCTTTTACAAACTTTGCACTTCCCAGACCAAAATACTTCTCAAAAAATAATTCAAATTTCTCAATCACTCCCTTTTTTTTTTGTGCCCTGCCGCCACCACCAAACCTTGATATTGGAGGTAATAACTGATCAATATCCGTCCCCGTCGTCTTGATTTGTCCGTCCCGAAAAGAATTTTCAATAAATTTTCTAGTTTCCGGTTCGCACAACCTCTCCTCTTTTATAATCTTTAATAATTCGCGTTCCCTCTCTGCCGCAATATACATATGCCATTCCATCATTACGTCATCCACATCATTGATTCCAGAAATAAAACTTTCAATCAGTTTCTTCTTACTGCGAAGTTCTGGGCTGGCTTCCATTGCTTTTCGGATTTGAGTCAAAATTTCTTTGTCGGCACAATGCACATCATGATAATTCTTTACCAGCATTAAAATATAATCAATATCGATCTCAATCTGCTTTATTAATTCAATTTCAAACACAATATCGTCAATGATATCCGTGCTTTCCCCCACTTCTCTTTTCTTTTTCCACTCATCCCTAAGATCCTGGTACCTTCCAAGATAATCCTGAAAATCACGCTCTGACAGGATCTCCTTCCCCTTAAAATCATCGAAGGAAGAAAGTAAATTCCTCATCCGGAGAAATGCACCAAATAGCGAAATAAAATCCTTCTGGTTCTTCTCTCCCATAATCTGCGGCTCAGTTAACGGATATTTCTCGATAAGTTCCTTCACTATTGTTACATAACCAAGATGTTCCCTGTCCCCAAGTTTCTGATTACCATAATAGTAATCATCAAATCTCTTAATCAGTACGATTCCCCCTGCCTCCCTATCCCCAAAAAGGGAAATCGCGTCATCCACCCGTTTTTGTAAATTTCGGAAACATACAATATTCCCAAAGGTTTTCACGGAATTTAAAATACGGTTGGTTCTGGAAAATGCCTGAATTAAACCGTGCATTTTTAAATTCTTATCCACCCAAAGGGTATTTAACGTGGTTGCATCAAAACCGGTCAGGAACATATTTACTACAATCAGTAAATCAAGTTCCTTATTTTTCATTCGCAAAGAAACATCCTTATAATAATTCTGGAATTTCTCACTCGATGTATCATAATTTGTTTGAAACATCTTATTATAATCATCAATTGCCACATCCAGAAAATCTCTGTCCCCCTGCTCCAGCGCACTTGTATCTTCACTGTTTTCCTCATCCAAAATCCCATCCGCTTCTTCTTCATTCGCCCCATAACTATAGATAACCGCTATTCGAAGTTGTTTTGCCGGTTCTGCCTTCATCTGGCGCTTTAATTCCTGATAATATAGCTTTGCCATCTTAACCGATGCCACTGCAAAAATAGAATTAAAACCACTTACCCGCTGTTTTTGTTTTAATTCTTCCACCTTATTGCGCTTACTTGCAGCAACTTCTGTAATATTAGTTAAAGTATTAAACAGATAAGTTTTATTTCCCCGGTACGTCTTCTGATCAAAGTGTTCCAAAATATACTTTGATATCTTTGAAATCCGCTCTGGGGCTTCTAGTGCCTTTTTACGATTAATATCCCATACTTCCTCGTCATCGATATCCTCATCCACTTCCATTGTCTTAATATAATCCACCCGGAATGGCAGTACATTTTTATTATTGATTGCATCCACAATGGTATAGCTATGAAGCTGATCACCAAAAATCTGTTCTGTTGTAAAAAAACTAGTACTTCTGCCTGTTTCGGTATTCCTTACAAAAATTGGCGTTCCGGTAAATCCAAATAGATGATATTTTTTAAAATTTCGTACAATCGCAGTATGCATGTCACCAAACTGACTGCGATGACATTCATCAAAAATAATAACAATATGCTTCTGATAAACTTCATGACCTGGATTTTTCTTAATAAAAGTAGCTAATTTCTGTATTGTCGTAATAATAATACGTGCATCCGCATCCTCCAACTGTCGCTTTAGAATAACAGTGGAAGAATTACTATTGGCCGCTCCTTTCTCAAACCGATCATATTCCTTCATGGTCTGATAATCCAGATCCTTCCGGTCAACCACAAACAGAACCTTATCAATATAGGATAAGCGGGAAGCCAGTCTAGCCGCCTTAAAGGAAGTCAATGTTTTGCCCGAACCCGTCGTGTGCCAGATATAACCGCCGCGCTGTCCGTCCAACTCCCACTTGGTCATGGCA
>CAMWUU010000336.1 GCA_947177515.1 uncultured Lachnospiraceae bacterium | reverse complement strand
GGACGGGGAGGAAACTTTCCCGGAGGAAAATTTCGAAGACGATTTCGAGAAACTTGATTTTTCGAAGGAGAATTATCCGGAAGAAACTTTCCCGCAGGAGGATTATCCTGAGGAAGAATTTTCAAAAGAACCTTTCGAAGGGGAAAACGGGATGGAAAGTCAGGAGGAAGAATCCGGAAACGATGAAATATTTTAGGATTGGATAAATCAAAAGACGGCACGGGGCGGCATAAAGCAAAGAAGGCTTTGTGCCGCTCTTTTGAAAATTTCACCAAAAACAGTTTATTTTTTTTCCATAATGTAGTATACTATAGGCAATGTTTCCAATAGAAGGAGGATTTTAATTATGTTAGTATCAGCAAAGGACATGCTTGTAAAGGCAAAGGCTGGCAAGTATGCGGTAGGTCAGTTCAACATCAATAACCTTGAGTGGACGAAGGCGGCTCTTCTGACGGCACAGGAGTGCAATTCCCCGATTATCCTCGGTGTTTCCGAGGGGGCAGGAAAGTATATGACCGGTTTTAAGACTGTGGCTGCGATGGTAAAAGCGATGATTGAGGAACTAAAAATTACGGTTCCGGTGGCGTTGCACCTTGACCATGGTACTTACGATGGATGCTATAAATGTATTGAGGCGGGCTTTTCTTCCATTATGTTTGACGGTTCCCACTATCCGATTGATGAGAATGTAGCAAAGACAAAGGAACTGGTTGAAGTTTGCGCAAAGAAGGGCATGTCCCTTGAGGCGGAAGTCGGCTCCATCGGCGGCGAGGAAGACGGGGTGATCGGTAAGGGCGAGTGTGCAGATCCGGCGGAATGCAAGCAGATCGCAGATCTTGGTGTGACAATGCTCGCAGCGGGGATTGGCAATATCCACGGCAAATATCCGGAGAACTGGGAGGGCTTAAGTTTTGAAACACTGGATGCCATCCAGAAGCTGACCGGGGACATGCCGCTTGTACTGCACGGCGGCACTGGCATTCCGGAGGATATGATTAAGAAGGCCATTTCCCTTGGCGTTGCAAAGATCAATGTGAATACTGAATGCCAGCTTTCCTTCGCGGCTGCAACAAGGAAGTACATTGAGGAAGGCAAGGATCTTGCCGGCAAAGGATTTGACCCGCGCAAGCTCTTAAATCCGGGCTTTGAGGCAATCAAGGCAACCATCAAGGAAAAGATGGAACTGTTTGGTTCGGTTGGCAAGGCCTGAATGGGAAAGCGGCTGCGGTTTTTGGAATGGTTTGTATCATTAGGTTTGTACAGTTTTAAAAACCTGGGATAACAAATTGGATTAAGCCATATGGAAGCAAAGCCGGGAATGAAGTCAGGAAGAAGGGCGCAGGCTCTTTCTTTTAGGATTTCGTTTCCGGCTTTTTTGTTTATTTTAGTGTGGGGATTATGGATTTAAGAGAAGGGGGGCAGTTTTTATGGATGAGGTGATTGAGAAAGCAAAGGAAGGAATCAACAGCCTTTTAGGACATGTGCCGCGGGGAAAGCATATTGTGACGGGGGATATTAGAAAGCTTTCCGGGGGATTGTACCGTGAAATTGAGGATAAGACCATTGCAAATGTGCTTATGCTCGCAGAGGAACTATTAGAACAACATTCTTGGGCATTTGGTGTAATTGCATTTGACTGGGCGTACCGCCTTAGAGGGCAGTATACACCGGATACATATGATATTTTTTATGCATGGCTAAAAAAATATGTACGCGGGTGGGGGGACTGTGATGATTTTTGTACCCATGCTTTCGGGGAATTGCTGCGCCAGTACAAGGAATTGTTTGTGAAAATGTCCGGGTGGAGGAAGGATGCGGATTTCTGGGTGCGCCGCGCATCGGCGGTTGTTCTGATCCCCGCAATTATGAAGGACGATTATAAGGGAGTTAATCCATATGAGGTTGCGGACGCGCTGATGTATGATGCGCATGATCTGGTGCAGAAAGGATATGGCTGGATGTTGAAATGCCTCTCGCAGGTAGAGCCGGATGCAGTCAGGAAATATCTTGCTGCAAATTCCATGCGGATGCCAAGGACGGCATTTCGTTATGCAATGGAAAAATTTGACAAAGAAACAAGGGAGAAACTGATGGCGCTTTAACTTCCATGCATATAATATTATGATGAACGGATCAAAGAAGAAGGAGAACAATATGCCAACAATTAGCCTTTGCATGATTGTCAAAAATGAAGAGATGCATATTGCGCGCTGTCTTGACAGTGTGGCAGGACTTGTAGAGGAGATTATAGTTGTAGACACCGGTTCCACGGATCGGACTTTAGAAATCGTGTCCGATTATACATCGAAAGTATATTCTTACCCGTGGAATGACGACTTTTCCGAAGCTAGGAATGTTTCCTTTTCTAAGGCGACCATGGACTATTGTATGTGGATGGATGCCGATGATATTCTAGAAGAAACGGAGAGGGACAAATTTTTAAAATTGAAACAGTCCCTGTCGCCGGATACCGATATGGTAATGATGAAATATAACACTTCTTTTGATGAGGCGGGCAAGCCGTCTTTCTCCTATTTCAGGGAAAGATGGATCAGAAACTGCGCACAATACCGCTTTGTTGGTGCAGTCCATGAAGTAATTGTGCCAAGTGGCAAGGTAGTATATTCCGATATTGCAATTACCCACAAAAAAATGGGTGCGGGGGATCCTGACCGTAACCTGAACATATACCGTAAGATGATCGCGGACGGAAAATATTTGGATCCACGGCAACAATATTATTACGGGCGGGAACTATATTATCACAAGCAATATGGGGAAGCCATTTCTGTTTTGGAACAGTTTTTGCTCTTATCGGAGGGATGGATTGAAAATAAAATAGAGGCATGTTCTATCTGTGCGGACTGTTATTATCAGATGGGGGAGGAACAGACCGCACTAAACACTCTTTTGCGCAGTATGGGCTTTGACCGGCCGAGAGCCGAACTTTGCTGTGAAATTGGAAAATATTTCCTAGAGCATGGGAGTTTAAAGAATGCGATCTATTGGTATGAAACGGCATTAAATACACAGAAAAATGAATATTCCGCTGGTTTTATCCTGCCGGATTGTTATGATTATATTCCCCTTATGCAGTTGTGCGTATGTTACGATAAATTAGGAGATCGACAAAAGGCAAGAGAATATAATGAAAGGGCTGGACAATGTAAGCCTTATTCCCAGGCGTATCTTTACAATAAACAATATTTTGACAGAATGTAAATTACCGGGGCGTGTTTATAGCACGCTCCGGTTTATTATGCGCAGGGGGGCGAATGGAAACTTAAGGATGGTTTGTGTAATATTTTCTTTGTTGTTTTTTGAAAAAAGTAGCAATTATTTCGTAGTTGCATAGAATATTTGTAGAAAAGATACTTTTTAAGTACCTTTTCAAAAAAAATAGAAAGGATATGGTTAAGGATGAATCAGAATAATTTATGCAACTGCTGTCAGAATCAATGCAATTCCCACTGCTGTGAACGCGGGCCGATGGGACCGCAAGGACCACAGGGACCGCAAGGGGCACAGGGGCCGCAGGGACCTCAGGGGATTCCTGGCATTCCTGGCGCGAGAGGACCAAGGGGAAATACCGGTCCGGTAGGACCTACTGGAAACACTGGTCCGAAGGGGGATATCGGTCCGAGAGGTTATACGGGACCACAGGGTATCCAAGGTATCCAGGGAATTCGTGGTGATATGGGAGCCACGGGTGCGACCGGGCCGACCGGTGCAACGGGAGCGACCGGGGTAACCGGTGCGACCGGAGTAACCGGGGCAACGGGTGCAACCGGAGTAACTGGGGTAACCGGAGCGACCGGACCGACTGGTGCAACCGGAGTAGCCGGAGCCACGGGTGCGGACGGAGCCACGGGACCGACGGGAGCCACGGGTGCGACTGGAATAACCGGAGCGACTGGAGCAACGGGTGCGGATGGAGCCGTGGGTGCGACCGGAGCAACAGGTGCGGACGGTGCAACGGGAGCGACCGGAGCCACGGGTGCAACTGGAATAACCGGAGCGACTGGAGCAACGGGTGCGGATGGAGCCGTGGGCGCGCCTGGTGCGACTGGAGCTGCCGGTGCAACGGGAGCCACGGGACCGACTGGAGCC
>CAMWUU010000335.1 GCA_947177515.1 uncultured Lachnospiraceae bacterium | reverse complement strand
TCCATACATTCTTCTAAGGAAAGTTTTTTATACATTTTTATATTTAGCCATAATATTGATTTTAAAATTAAAGAGCTTGCTTTGTTCTGTGAATTTTCTTTGAGTAATTCTAAGGGTAAATCTTCTTTTATTAACTTTGTTATGTCGATATCAGCTTTCTTTTGATATGCGTTCACCAATTCACTAAAATCCCTCGGAATATTAAGTGTTATTTCCATACAGTTCTCCTTTTCAACTTTTTAGGATATGATATCACAAAATTATGAATATTTCTACCATTCCAGTTTGCTATTTTTCGAGTATGAGTCCTCCCCGAAATCAAAAACATTAGTTTGTAATAAAGAGGAGTAATTAATACAGTACAATGGATTTGCAGATAGATTCTATAATTGCATATTATCCAACGATAACAAACAACAAATGCAAACTAATTGTCAAAAACAAACAATATACATAATTGGCGTTGACAGAATAAACAGATGATGATACAATATGTTTATTGATAATAGGTAATTGCGAAACAAAAACTTGAAAAAGCAAAAAGCTGTTCTATGATAAGGATAGGTCAGCAAAATATGACAACAGAATACTGATTACACAAAAATAGGCGCACTGAAATAAGCCATAGATTTTTGGCTATTCAGTTGGTAAGCCCTATGCAAGGAATGGTTTCAGACTTCGGATATATTCATGATGATGGATTTTATCTGCAAGAACAACCGTAATAAGCTGTGTAATTCCAGACAGAATTAAATCTGCATGTAAGGTTCTTTCGTTTTGTGTCCTGCGGTTGGCAAGACCAAAAGAATCTTTTACATGATGGATGGAACGTTCCACGGTTGTCCGGATTTTGTATTTTTCATCCCATTCTGCCGTATTCCGTACAGTACCAGAATAGGCACGTAAGTTTTTTTCGGGATAGATATAGATCATCCGACCACATTTTGAATTCGTGCAGGGGTTGTCACATTGGCATTCACGGTAAGATTTTTTCTTTACCTTGTCCCATTTCCATTTCATTTTTGGACAGACAAATTTCAGGGATGGGATGCCGGAGCGCAGGTGGGATGTATTTCCCTCTGGTTTCATTGGCAGTGAAGGGTCATGTGGACAGCATGGCATACCATTTTCATTGATAGTGTAGTCCTCGTTTTCAAGATGTGCTCTGGCGTTTAAGGGAATATAGGCTTTGGAAAAATGTTTATCCGTTCCAAAGGTATCGCCGTTCAGGAGGTTTTTATAAATCTCTGCGGAATCAAAAGCAGAATCACCAAGAAAAGTTTTTGGGTTAATCATGGGGTGTTTTTTGAAAAAGTCTGTCAGGGTGGAGATTAAAAGTCTGGCATCATGGATGGATTTATCTTCATCCGGAGAATCCGATTTTTTGTTGACAATGATTTCAGGGTGCTGTGCCAGAAAATCTTTGTTATAAAAAGAAATATGGCGGATAATTCCCAAACCGTTTGTAACCATACCAAACTTGAACACATAACAGAAATGCCCATTGGTATAAAGCTGTTTTATTTCAGGGTTTGAAGAGGCATGGTATGGCATATTTGGGATTGTTTTCCTGAACAAAGGCTTCAATGCCAGATGAATCAAAAATTGTCATATGAGCTTTGGCGGCATCAATTGCCTGGCATATCGGTTCTGTGACATCAACAAGGTTATCAAAAACCGATTGTAAGTCTGGTAAAAAGTCCTGTTTAAAACGGGTGATTTTAGAGGCATCGGGAACTTTTTTGAAACCACAGAAATCACGAAGGGGTTTGGAATACAGCAGGAATACAAGCAATAACTGGTCGGTTGGAATGGTAAATATTTTTTGGATTATGAAAGCCCATAAAAAGGCAGTCAGAGGGTATGTACGGGTGCGTCCGGTTGATGCATAAAAGTGGTTATAAAAAGTAACTGGTATATACTCACTAAGGTCAATGTGCTGTTCAAGCAGAGTTAGGAACTGAGGTTTATCCTCTTCAAAAATATCTGCCAAAGAGAGTTGTTTATGTGTTATCATGTAATTGCATCTCCTTTTGGTGGGTGGTTGATGGTTTTTAGCAACTCTATTTTACCACAAACCAGTGAGGAGATGTTTTATTTTGTAACAAAAAATATCCCGTATTTATGCGAGGTTCGGCGTTTCGCAAAGCCTATTTATTGATAAAAAAGAAAGGAGTTTTTCTATGCAAGAGTTTGTGGGATTGTCTGAAATTGCTGTGATTGCCGAAACCTCCACGCAAACGGTAAATAATTGGAAACGACGTTATAAAGATTTTCCAAAGCCGATAGCGCAGGTTAAAGCAGGGGAGTTCTATGATAAAGAACAGGTTATCAATTGGTTGAAAAGGAGAGGAAAAATTATGGGAGCAAAAACAATAGCATTTATCAATTTAAAAGGCGGGGTAGCAAAGACCACAACTACGGTAGGTTTGGCAACACTTTTGGCAGGTACTTATGGAAAAAAGGTTCTTGTCATTGATTTAGATCCACAAACAAACTGTACAACTATGTTAATTGGGGAAGAAAAGTGGCAAGATTTGAATAGGGAAGGACATACGCTATACACTTTATTCAAGGATGCCCTGTCCGAAACGGATGATTTTGATATAGTTGCTGCTCTTCAGAAAAATGTGTCGAATATTCGAGATGTAAAAAATCTTGATCTTATACCGTCTAGCCTAGATATGGTTGATCTTCAAGACAAGATAGCATCCATTCCACAGGGACAGTTTTATTCTAACAACCCTACGGAAATTATCAAGCGAGCTGTTAGAGATTTTAAGAATGATTACGATTATGTTCTTATTGATTGTCCTCCGAATATGGGACTCATTACATTGAATGGATTAAGAATTGCGGATGGATATATTATTCCTACGATACCAGATGTGCTGTCTACATATGGTATTCCTCAAATTATTAACCGTGTGAGTAAATTTTCTGATACAATTGGGGAGCATATTGAGTGTCTTGGAATTGTCGCTACTAAGGTTCGGATGCAGTCCACTTTACATTCAAGGACATTGGTGGAATTGGAAAAGGGTAATGATGCGCCACTGTTTGAAACTATTTTCTATGAGAACAACCAGATGGGGGAAGCGGCAGAATATCAGGCAATTAATACATTGCGTCAGAAATGGGGGTATCAGGGGCAGTATGACAGATTGGAGTCATTTGCCAGAGAAGTGATGACCAAGATGGAGGGATAATTACATGGACAGAAACGTTGTAAATGTACTTAAACAGTTAGTGAATGCTGTCATTGAAGAAACAGAACATAATGATGACTTTGCACATAAAATAGAACAAATTCTTAGTGGCGAAAATGTCACTGTAAAGAAGAAAAACACAGGGCGAAAGGTTCCAGGTACGGGAAGACCATCAAATCGTAGAGATCCAGCCATGTTTGATCCAGTTTCATTAATTTCGGAGGATGAGTATTTGCTTGTTGAGAAACTTCAGAGCCTTACGGATAAGCAGTTGAAAGATATTATTGCGGATTATGGCATGGATCCTTCCAAACTTGCTATGAAGTGGAAGGATCGAGAAAGACTTATTAATCATATTGTTGATACTGCACGAAGGCGAGCGGCAAAGGGAGATGCGTTTCGCGAAAAAACAGATAATGATGCAAGTAACGGATAAGAAGCTGGAATTGCAAAGAATATATGTTCTTTTTGCGAAAAGCTCGGAAGGGTATATTATGCTTCTCAGTAACATATTTTACTTACATTTGGATACTAAAATAATCGAACATGAAGATATGAACGCTACTGGAAAATCATGCCCAGTGGCGTTTTTCAGTTTGAACCCTCCCCTACGAGGCAAAATCAAAAGGTTTGAGGTAAAATCAAATTGTATCAAAGACGGTGGGAAGATAGAAATAAAACTCGCTTAATTGATACAAAGGAGAAAAATAGAATAGGTGAAAAACTGCAGAAATAAAGGCATTTGGCGATATTGGATACCGTCAGATGCCTTTTTCTTTTTCATGGGTGTTGTGGTTAAGCAGTAGAAGTGTTTGTGTATGAACCCTCCCAACAGAAATTTGAACCCACTAAAGGCAAAATCAAAAGGTATGGTTGTATTGCTTAAAAGGCATAAAAATGTTA
>CAMWUU010000334.1 GCA_947177515.1 uncultured Lachnospiraceae bacterium | reverse complement strand
AGATTATTGTTTTTCATTTCTTTCAAAATATGCCAAAACATATCACCACTATGATAATGCATCAATGACAATTCACACATTGCAATCAATATAGCCTTTTGTTTTAAAATATTAGGGTACATTTCTTTACATATAATTTCGCAAAGATTATATGGAAACTCATTTCTTCTCTCTTCTGCACCAAATAGTTCATGCTCAATAATATAGGCCATACTTTCTGCTATACTATCGGTGCCAAATATATAAGGATTATCTTTGTCATCGTAATAGACATTGATGGAATACATATGTTCTCCGTCAACTATTTCGGTTAGCAATTCTTCCTCTTCTCTACATATCTTATTTATGTGATGAATCTTGATTAGATTATTACTACCACTATAAAAAGACTGTAACTCACTTTCTTTATATGCCTCTGCTCCGCCAACTTCTTCAATCTCAAATGGAAGTTGTATAATCTCACTGCATTTATATGCTTGTGCAAAATTAAGTTGGAGAATTTTTGAAACATATACAAAGTTGCTAATACCTCTTGTTGTGGAAATATCTTGAAGAAAATGAACATATTCATGAATAAGTGTGGCTAATTCCTCCTGCGTAAAATCTCCCCACGTAATTCCATCAAATAACTCTTTTGAAATAACAAGCTTGAAAAAACCTGGAATATATTCTCCAAAATCATCAAATAACTTTCTCATTTTTGTCTCCAATCAAATCTTTTATTTTACATACTGCTTGAAATATTAAATTAAAGTTTATCTCATAGAATTCCAAAGCTTTGCAACTTTTTTATAGGTTACAGGTTTTGTAAGATGATGGGGCAATTCGTTTCTATCATCATCTTTCAGATAATAATACACAACAGACTTAATCTTTGGATTATTATTAAGCATTAAAAATAAATGCTCATCATTTGTTGGTGCCAGCCCTACTATTTCCAATTGTCCGCTGATAGACTTGAAAAGTTCTTCCTTGCTTTTGGTATCAGGCTCAATTTCCTGCAAAACTCCTATGGCAGTGCTTTTCTGGGAAAGAACGCTGTTGATGGCTTTTACCACCGTTTCCTGCAGTTCCGTTTCCTGAATGGTGTCGGCATCGCAGGCATCGGGTCCGCTCTCAACCCTTGTTACACATCTCCAGACATTCGAGCGTTTTCCTCGGTTGTTCCATGCAATCCTGCGGTAAATTTCACCGCATTTGGAGCAGTACACAATGCTTGAAAGTGCATATTTGCTGCTGTAAACTCTCTTCTTACGGTTTTTGCCGCTGTGAAGGTTCGACCTTCTCTGCATTTCCTCCTGAACCTGCATATACAGGTCACGGGGAATAATAGCCTCATGGTCATCTGTCACATAATACTGCGGAACAATTCCGTTATTTTTCACTCTCTTCTTGGTAAGAAAATCTAGGGTATCTGTATGGCTCTTTTGTAGTAATCCGAAAATGTGTTACAAATCCTTGAAAGGGTCTAAATTGGACATACCATGAGGGTTCAAAGCCACAAATGGGAATTCAAAATTTGACCATACCCTGACCCACCACCTATTGCAACAAACAAAACTAATAAAGACTTTCGATCATGCTTAGTGTGTCAAAAGCCTTTATTTCTACCCAACTTTTACCTAATTTTTTTTCTTGCCTTTTGTATCAAATTTGCAATTTATATTTCTATACATCAATCCTGTCAACCACAATTATCCTGTCTACACAACCTAACCCTAAAGTCATTCTGTCAACTCAACTATGCCATTTGATATGTTTCCAAAGCCTTGATTTTGCGGCATTTGACAGGATTATTAACATTGAAAAACCGCCCTACAAATCCCTAGAAATCAAAGCCTTTCTACACACCTACTTTTCCACCCTTGACATCAACACGACACATTCCACATGCCCACTCCACCCAAACAAATCCACCCCCTGCACCTTTTCCACTTTGAACCCGCCCTTTTCAAGCACTTTCAAATCCCTCGCCAGCGTTTCCATACAGCACGACACATATACCACCCGGCTTGGCTTCGCTTCCACTAACGCCCTTAAAAACTGTTCCGATGCTCCCGATCTCGGTGGATCCATAATTACCACATCCGGGCGCTCAGCTTTATCTTTTGCCACATGCATCATATACTCCGCCGCGTCCCCCTTTAAAAACCGGGCATTTTTTACCTGATTCTCCTGTGCATTCACGCCTGCGTCCCGTACCGCCGCATCATTACTTTCCACGCCAATCACGTCCGCCGCTTTCCCGGCGGCAATCAGACCGATTGTTCCCGTCCCGCAATACGCATCCAGAACCACTTCCTTCCCGGTCAGACCTGCGAAGTCGATTGCTGTACGGTAAAGGATTTCCGTCTGTGCCGGATTAACCTGGTAAAACGATTTTGAGGATATCCGGAAACGCAAACCACATAGTTCATCCTCGATATACCCGTTCCCAAACAGGACAGTTTCCGATTCCCCAAGAACCATACTGGTTTTTTTGCGGTTAATGTTCTGAATTATTGTTGTGATTTCCGGATGGGCAGTTTTTAGTTTTTCCATAAAGTGATTGCGTCCGGGAAAATTTGTGTTTGCAAGAACCAGTACAACCATAACCTGCCCCGTTGCGTACCCGCAGCGGATTAAGACATGGCGCAAAAGTCCTGTGCCTGTGTCCTCATTATAGGCGGGCAGGCGAAACTCGTCGGCAAGCCTGCGGAGGGTGTGGAGGATGGCGTTAGCGGTTTTGTTCTGGATAGCACAGTCCGGGACGGTGATTACCTTGTGTGTGTTCTCCTCGTAGATGCCAAGCTCCATGCCACGGCGGGAGCGGTAGAAGGTAGCGTGGACTTTGTGGCGGTAATGGTAGGGGGTTTCCATGCCAATTATTTTTCCGACCGGGGCAAACTCCCCAAGCAGTTTTTTTGCGGCGGCCTGTTTCATGGCAAGCTGCGCTTCATAGGAAGCATGCTGTAAGGTGCAGCCGCCGCAGCGCGGGAAAGCTTCGCAGAAAGGTTTTGTGCGGAAAGGGGAGGGGATTTCGACATCGGCAAGCCTTGCGGTGGTGCTTTTGCGGTCTTTCCCGTAAACCAGTTCGATACGGGCAGTTTCGCCAGGCAAAAGTCCGTTCACGGCAAAAATAGAATTGTTAAATTTTACCAGTCCGCGGCATGCGGCATCCGTTTCATGGCATTTGACACGATATTGTTTCGGCATGGGAAACCCTCCCTTTGTGATGAATTATGGAAAAAAATAATGTATTTCTGCTATTCTAACATGCATCCCCTTTTTTTGCAAGAAAATAAAGAAAGGCGGGAAGATGCCTTATTTTTATCACATTTCCATGCTAATCTTGGTGGATGGTACATGCTCTATTTTTGTTCCTAGCAAAAGATTCTTATGCCTGAAAAAGCACTGGATTTTTGTGCGGGAATATGGTATAACATGCCTTGTACCTGCCGGTTGGCAAGATGGTGCCATGCTATGATGATAGGGATGCCCAGTGCGGCTGCTGTTTTTACGGGGCGGGACAGTTGCCGGTTCTAGTCGCTGCCGGTGTGATGATGGTTGCCATTCCATATGGCGGAAATTTAGTTTGTAATGTGCAGAAAAGAGGTATTGGTATGAAAAGGAGAGGGATACAGGAAGGAGAGAAGGAAATAGGAAGTGGAAGAACCATAAGTAAACTTTGTGGTTTACTGATTGCTGCCCTGCTTGTGGGAGGAATGCCGTCTGGGATAACTGTAAGTACATATGCGGCAGAAAATAACAACCTGAGTTGGGACGGTGCAAAAAATGGGTTGCCGGGGGTAAGTATATTGGATTATGAGCCGGCAAACCGGGCAGTGTATGTTGGTGTAAAAGATGCTGCTGGGACAAAGAATGGGGAGGAAGTGTCTGATGGAAAAGAGGAGGATGGGGGCGAAAAAGAGCAACCAACTCCGACGAAAAAGCCAAAGAAGACCCCAACTCCAACTTCAAAGAGTGAAAAGCCGGATAAGGGAGAAACTTCGGATGGGGGCGACGGGGAAGATGGTGAGAAAGCAGATGGGGATTCTTCAGAGGATGCTGGCAACCAGGATAACGAAGAAGCCAGCCCAACCCCGACCAAGAAGCCAAAAAAGACCCCAACGCCAACTCCAACGAGTGAAAAGCCGGATA
>CAMWUU010000333.1 GCA_947177515.1 uncultured Lachnospiraceae bacterium | reverse complement strand
GAGTATCTTCAAAAAGATCGCCTTCGTGTTAGCCCTGGCCATGGTTGTGACCATGCTGCCGGCTAAGGCCGCGGCGGCTGCTGAGTCCGATGGGCCGCAGTTTTACCCGACCTTGCGGCTGTATATCGGCGGCGATGTAACAGGCAGCATTCCTGCTGAAAGCTACGCGAAAACATGGAATAAGGAAGGCTACAAGATTTCCTTTGCATCCGATAACGAGGATGTTGCCACGGTAAACAGTAAGGGATATGTCCGTGCTGTATCAGTTGGTAAAGCAAACATCACCGCAACCTTCACCCCAAAAGATGGAGGGAAGGATGTGACAAAGACCTGTGTTGTAACCGTAAAAAAGAATGCGGTTGCAGCTGGGATTGGTGCAAAGAACAAGGCTCAGCTTGAGGGTGGCATTGAGGTTGGTACCGAGTTGCAACTAACCTCCGTACGCAAAGATGCGGATGGCAACACTGCCCGCAAGGGTAAGGTAGACATTACGGATGGGATGCGTTTTGAGTCTTCAGATGAAAGTATTTTTACAGTTGGTGCGACCAAAGGCAAACTGACAGCAGTCAGCGAAGGCGAAGCTACCCTTAAAGTCTGGGCAGTACAGTCCGAGGGCAGAGATCCGGAAACCGGCGAGTACAAAGCTACAACTGCAACGAAGGAATACACAGTCAAGGTTGTTGCAAAGCCGATCGAAGTAAAGCAGACCGCATACAATAAATTCATCATGACTTTCCCAGACCATGAGGAAGCAGAAGCAGCACGTAAAGGTCTTCAGGCCGCCATTGATACGGCTTATGCGCATGTTTCTGAGGAAGCAAACCTAATTAAGATGTACAAAGTACTTGCAGATTCCAAGAACGAAAGACGTGAAGTATTTGCCCGTGCTGTTGGCTATTACAATGGATCAGAAAATACAATTGTTGTTACTATGTTCAATGAACTGGAAGAACAGACCAAGTATGTAGTGAACTACAAGAACCACCCTGATATGTTTATTGATACTCCGGAATATGTTGCAGAGGCTCTTGACTTGGAAGGTTACCGGATTGAGGCAGACAAAGACCACAGTGTACAGGGTATCCATGCTTATCTCTATACTGTGGATAAAAACACAAACAACAGGGTTCTAATTGGTGAAAATGCACCAGACAGTAGCTGTGTAAGATACCTGCGCTGGTATGACGGTCTGGAACTGGAAGATGTAACTGGACTGGAAGCAAACAGTGATTATCAGTTTGATTCTTATGAGGGCAGGGTTTATTTCTACGGCATAAACCGCAACTTAAAAGTTAAAGTGAAGGGTAGCTTTGAGGACTGGATCCGCAACGTGACTGGCAGGGTAACAAAAACCATTACTGGATATGGTGAACTTACTCCTTACGGTGACGAGATCGAAGTTAAAAACTTTGACTGGTGCATCGTCCATGAGGGTCCATCTTATAATACCTGGTGGCTTGACTGGAGTAATAAAAAAATTGCGTCGGATGATAAAGGTTATTACCTGGTAGTAAAAGCAGATATCAAAGAACTTGGTGAAGATTATAAGACCAAGGGAAGTAATTCTTTGGGTGCAGATGACTTCTTTACTTTCAAGTCCTTAAATGATGACAAACTTCCAGTAAATATGGAAAGCGGCGAAATTTATCCGCCGAAGACTGTTTTGAATGAAACGGTTGGTGTGGTTGTTTACTACAAAGATCAGTATGTAGGAACCTGTCCTGTTGAGGTAATTAAGAAGAGATACCTCCAAGCATTAACTGCGGACAAGAGCACGGATAAGGTAAGCTACAACCAGGCGGAAAACATCCAAGATACCATTACGATCACTTTAAAGCCAACCGACCAGTTGGAAACAAATTTCCATTACAACAGCCATTTCTATATCCCGGAAATGGGACAGAATTCAAACTATAACCAGCGTCTAAGCTACGAAGTTGCAGTGGATGAAAGTTTGCAGGCATACTTCGTAAATAATGGAAAGATTGTTGTTGACCGCGGCACTTTTGAAGCAGTCGTAGGTAACAATGGAATCGGTGAAACTAGCGATGCTAATCGTTGGCCTACCTTCACCCTTACACCAAATGGAAATCTGCCGGATCATGTGGTGAATGTCCGCGTTAAATGCAAGGTAACATATTATCCTGAAGATGGCAGCCAGGCAATTACCAGACAGTGTGCTGTAACATTTGGTATGAAGAATACGATGAAATCCACAGTAGTAAACCGTAACCTTGATTTCATAAACAGCGTTGATATGAAAGTGGAATCCAATAACAAGGGCGAAAAGAACACAAATGTAAGAGATAAAGATGTAGTGATCTCTGCTTATGGATATGACAAGGACGGTTACAAGGTGAAAAGACTTCCATTTGGAACAACCAGTAGCGATTATAAAGTTGTAATCCGGTATGGAAGTGAAGCGGTTAATTCCGGTTGGATTGATAATGTAAATGCTAATTCGGTAGTCTTTAAACCAGTGCAAATCGTGGAGAAACAGTTGGCTACGGTTACAGGCTCCAGTGTTACCGTTAGTGGAAGTTCCATCAGCAGCGAATGGCCAGTTGTTGCAGGTGAAGTAAAGTCTGTTATTGTGAAGAGCCTGGAAGGAAAATATGTAATAACTCTGTACCAGGGAGATGACAATGACTGTAAAAAACCATTAAACAGCAAACTCCTGACATTAACGGATAGTCAGGACAGACCTCGCATGACCTGGTGTAATTCTAGGACGGAGGAAGCAACCATCCTGTCCGCAATCAGGGAATCCCTCAAAGTAAGATTTGGAAACAAGGATGTTGAGGATGAGGTTTATTATGGTTATGTAGATAACAATGGTGTCTTACTGCGTGGGGATGACTATGTCCTGACTGGTGCCAGTGGACAGAATATCTTTATCCGCAGGGTACGTTTTGTACAAAAAATCGGGGATGCTTATCTTGAGCACCTGATCCCAGTTGAGCGTACAGTAATTTACAACACCAATAGTTATGACTAATCTTCCCTATCTCTTCCGGGAAAGAATATGATTCACAGCGGGATAAAACCGGAGCTGGGCAGTTTTATATGCCTGGCTCCGGTTTATTTTTTACCATGTAAAAATTTTTGTTGTTTCGTTTTATGCAACGTTAGTAGTATACCTTATAATATCCGCCTTAAATCATCTGCATTGTTCTAATTTAGATCCATTTATCGATGTTCTTATAATACCTTTCCTTTTCCTTTATATGGATGGCTCATACAAAACTCTTTTATTTCCTCCCTTATTTCCCCGTCCTCCTTGGTATCAAAATAATCCCGTTGCCATTTTGTATAGTCGAAATTCTCCCGCTTTATTACCTTGATAAAATATTCCATATTTACAACACCAAGTTTCTCTGCAAGGCAATCCATCCCCAATGCTGTAATTTCTGCCGCACTATACATCTCAATCAGCCTCCAATCTCCGAATAAATTCACATGGGGTAACAATTAATACTTTATCACTATAATATTTTAACAGCCGGTCATCCGTTGTCAGGAAATAATCACATTGTGCATAAACTGCGCTGGCAACATGGAATGCATCTTTTTGTTTTACCCCTGTTTTCATAATCGTCAACGCGCTATTCTCTATTATCTGGTAATTTTCATTTCCTACATAATAAGATTCATTTTCCCTCATAAATTGTTCAATGCGGTTTCGATTCAGGATATTCGGGTTTTTCCCATTCTCATAATCCAACATAAAGGATGTGACCAATTCAAGTTCCCCACGGCTAATCCTATCCTGTATATACAGTTTTGCTTCCGCTTCCTGGTGAATCCTCATCTGTGACTGATCGTCATATGGACGATTGTAACAACAATTATCCAGATAAATTTTCATATAATCCCCCTGTTTATATTCGGGTTTACACCTGATTGCATGTTACACAACTAAATACTTGAAAGAACACAGCCTGTTTCCCTTTTCCATAACCCTCTTTCCTGTTATGTTATCATAAAACAATAGATTTAGCAATGAAATTTGTGGTAACCAGATAAAATTTTTTGTCGATTTTTGCGCGGTATTGTATTATTAATTTTTCTTTTACCACATTTTTTAATAAAAGTCAAGGTTTCCGCAGGCAGATCACCAAATTAATCCAAACTATTTAAG
>CAMWUU010000332.1 GCA_947177515.1 uncultured Lachnospiraceae bacterium | reverse complement strand
CCCTTAGTTTCCCACAAAAATCCTAAAAATGTAAAATATTAAAATCTACTCCATCCCATTTACACATTCTCATTTTTCAGCGTTTCCACCAGACTGTTTTTCTCCAGCTTGACAACCGAATAGAACATTGTTGCAAAGACCACCAGAAAAACACTTAAAACTGCAACGATTATGTTTCCTGCCGGAATATAGAAACTCTGTACATAGCCCTCGTTAATCACGCGGTAAATCACAAAGGTAATAAAGATGGCAGCGGGCAGTCCATAACAGAGGCTCTTGATTCCATAGAGCAGGCATTCGTAATTAAGCATTTTATGCAGTCCTTTCTTGGTCATGCCTACGGACTCAAGCATTGCAATCTCCCTGCGGCGCAGTGAAATATTGGTCGAAACTGTGTTAAATACATTGGCAGCAGCAATCAGGGAGATCAGCACAATAAAGCCATAGGAAAACACATTGATAATCACTATCATATTTCGCTCAAAAGAATCCCTCTGTGCAATATTGTAAAAAGAGTTATTGGAAATTCCATTAGCAGTTAGTTCTTTACAAATTCTGTCATAAATTTCCGAAATATTACCATCCCCTACCGCATAAACCATATCCGACATATATAATTCCTGTTCGGCAATCTCTTTTATTTCAGCGAACGCCGAAATCGGAAAGACAAGGGTAAACTCCTGCCCTTTCACGCCAATCGGAACCTCCCCATCCACCACGGTGTAAGGAAGCCTAAACTCATCCTTTTCAATGAGCTGATCCCTTTCCTGTTCGTTTTCTTTCGTTTCATCATAGAGAAGTTCATAGAAATTCCCGGTGAACACACCGCTCTTTTCCCGCAGCACATCCACTTTCGTATAGCGGTTCCCGGTAAGTTCCACACGGATATTGTCAAATACAAGGACCCCCCTGCGCTGCGAAAACCAGCCAAGTTCGGTAAGGCCATGTTCCCTGGTGTAGTCAATATACTCCTCATCCTGCATAAAATAAAAACGTGTCACAACAACCTCCCGGTCGCGCCCGGTGCTTTGCTTGGCAATCCTACTTTCATAGTGGTAGTTCCCCGCTTCTAAGTCCCACTCAAGATACGAATCTGAAAGCAGTGATTTTTCCACTAAGGTAGGATTATACAGGGATTTTACTGTAAAAGCCTTAGCAACACCTAAAACCGGTGCAATCACATCACAAACCTCTTTGGCGGTATAGCCGCGGTTCGGGTACACATAATAACGGTAATCGTAATTATCCGCAATGGATACTGAGGATGTGCTGTCTTTTAAATAATCTACAAAACTGCTTGCCGAGATAAAAAGCACAATACTTACAAAAAGCGAGATTACGGTCGCGCGGTATTTTTTGCGGTTGCGGTGGAAATTTTTGTCCGCCAGCGTCCCTTCCATACCAAATAATTTATGCAGAAAGCCCCTTGTGCGCACCGCTTTGCGGTTTATACGGATCTCACTGTTCTGGCGGATAGCCTCAATCGCAGAAATCCGCATTGCCCTCCTTGCCGGGATCACTGCGGAAACCAGCACGGTAAAAAATGCCAGAACCGCCGCTATAACAAGCGCCCAGAGTTCTATATGCATGGAAAACGGGATGGTAGCGGAACCGACCAGGCCAACAAAGCGGTAGCGCAGTGCGTAGAAGGTAATGCTCATCCCAAGGATGCCCGCCCCGATACCAAGCGGGATACCAAAAATACTTACGGTACACGCTTCAAAAAGGACACTCTGGCGAAGCTGTCTTTTAGTCGCACCGATGGAAGCCAACAGACCGAACTGTTTGGTTCTCTCATTGACAGAAATCGAGAACGCATTGTAAATCAGGGCAACCGACCCAAATACTATAATAATGCACAGAATGGTTCCAAGCCCCCAATAAACAGTGGAGAAAGAATCCGTCCTGGAAATGCCATTCGTATACAAAAGATGGCTGTGATAATCATAGTCAAGCGCTGACCTCTTATATCGGTCAAGGAAATTAAAAAGTTCCTTCTGTTTTTTCATCGTAAAATAGACACTGGTAATTCCCTTGCCAGAGGAAAGGTGTTCCCCTTGTGCAGGGTCTGCCCCACAGATTACTGTAAAGCCCACTGGGGCATTTCCCACACTGTAATTGTACATACCGACCACCGTATAAGTCCTAGTCAGGCCATCCGTAACAAGATGCTCGGTGTATAAATCCTCTTGCGCGTTATCCCCTGTGTTTTCCCCTTCTGCCTGGTTCTGCGTATTTTTCCTATTATGCACCAGATGGTCGCGTCCCGTCAAAACAGTTCCATTAAATTCCCTGTATCCTATGCTTGCGCTGATGGTGTCACCGATTTTAAGTTTTTGTTTCCCATAATTTACAAATTTTTCCGGAAGCAGGATTTCATTTTCATTTTCCGGCATCCTGCCCTCAATCAGTTCAAACCGCGCAAGATCCTGCGCAGAAGATAACTCCCCAAAAAGACTGCACAACTGAAAATACGGCAGATTCTCGTCCGACCATTCAAGCGGCGTGTCACCATTCACTATAATATCATCCAGATTCATGTAACCGATTTCATATACTCCGAAGGAACGATCCAATTCCTCCTCTTCCATCACTTCCCCTAATACGTCCTGCCCAATCCCGTACAGCAGGCCTTCCCATGCTCCCTCCTCCACAATGGTCGTTTCAAGCATATAGTTTTTCAGACTGGAAATACTGGTGGTAACCGCCGTAAACATCGCAGTCGACAGAATAATCCCGATAATCGTCACCACCGTGCGCACTTTGTTTTTCTTTAAGCTTGCAAGTGTTACTTTATTTAAAATTTTCATTTGCGGATCACCTCATCTCTCGTGATACCCCCATCTTCGATGGCGATAATGCGGTCAGCCTGAAGTGCGATCGACTCATCATGCGTGATAACAATCAATGTCTGGCTATACTTTTTGTTTGACAGTTTCAACAATTCGATTATTTCGTGGCTGTTTTTGGAATCAAGATTGCCGGTCGGCTCATCCGCAAGCATAACAGCGGGTGCATTCATCAGTGCCCTACCGATGGAAACCCTCTGCTGCTGGCCGCCTGAAAGCTCGTTCGGCAAATGTTCCTCCCTTCCCTTTAGCTTCAGGACTTCCAACAATTCGTCCAACCTCTCCTTGTTGACCTTACGCCCGTCAAGCAATACCGGAAGTGTCATGTTTTCCGTGACATTTAAGACCGGGATCAGGTTGTAGAACTGGTAGATCAGCCCGACCTCGCGGCGGCGGAAAATGGCAAGCTGCTCATCTTTCTGCCCATATACATCAGTATCGTTAAGGAATACCTTTCCCGATGTTGGACGGTCCACACCGCCTAAAATATGCAGAAGCGTCGATTTTCCCGAACCGGACGGTCCGATAATCGCAACAAACTGTCCCCATTCCACCGAAAAGCTAACATCATTAAGCGCTACAACCTTGTTCTCCTTTTCCCCATATACCTTTGTCAGATGTTCTACTCGCAATATTTCCATAAAAACCTCCCTTATTCCCCGGATCATATACATTCCCCGTATACTGTCCCGGTTCTTTTTTCATTTTCCCCTATTATAGCCTGCGAAACTTACACCACGGTGAATTTAAAGTGACAATTCAGTCATTTATCTATTCCGGGTTCAAATAATTCCTTTATATATCCGCAGAAGAAACCGCGCTCCGCCTTCCCTCCGGTTTTCAGCGCAGATTGTCCCGTTCTGTGCTAGAAGGATGGCTCTTGTCAGTGCTAAGCCAATGCCGACACTGTTCCCAGAAGAATTCTTTCCCCGATAGAAGCGCTCGAACAAATGGGGAAGATCCTGCGCATCAATGCCCTCGCCATCATCCTCAATTACGATCTCCGTATATATCGCATTTTCCTGCGCCTTTATAAGGATATTCCCCCCTTCCCCCGTATGTTCGATACAATTTTTAAGTACATTCCCAACCGCCTCCGTACTCCATGCCAAATCGCCGGTAAATACCGCTCCCGGTCTGACATCCCCGGTATCAAGTGTCTGCCCGCGCAAATCCATCAGGATGCCAAAGGGCTTTGCCGCGTTGTGGATCAATATTTCCACTGGTACCGTTTCCCTGGCAAATTCCACCGTCCCGGCATCAAGTTTTGACAGTTTTAACAAAGCCTCAATCAGCC
>CAMWUU010000331.1 GCA_947177515.1 uncultured Lachnospiraceae bacterium | reverse complement strand
AGGAAAAGAAAATCCGGAACGCATGGCTGAAATATACAGAGGAGCAGAAAAAGGTAGCCTTTGAGGTAATCGAGGGCTAAAAGAAATTCATTTCTGACTTCAAGACGGAGCGGGAGTGTGTGGATGAGGTGGTGCGCCAGGCGCAGGAAAAGGGCTACAAGGATCTGTTTTCGGTGAAGAAGGTTAAGCCGGGTGACAAGCTCTACGCGCAGAATATGGGCAAGGCAGTGGTTCTTTTTGTGGCGGGCAGCAGACCACTGGAGGATGGCATGAAAATCCTTGGTGCCCACATCGATTCGCCGCGCATTGACATTAAGCAGATCCCTCTTTATGAGGAGATGGAGATGGCCTTCCTTGACACGCATTATTATGGAGGGATTAAGAAGTATCAGTGGGTGACGCTGCCGCTTGCCATCCATGGTGTATTTGTGAAAAAGGATGGGACGAAAGTAACCGTTTCCATCGGTGAGAAGGAGGATGACCCGGTGGTGGGCATCAGCGACCTGCTTGTTCATCTTTCTGCGGATCAGATGCAGAAGTCTGCGAATAAGGTGATAGAGGGCGAGGATCTAAATGTCAATGTGGGGAGCATCCCGTTGGCAGATGAGGATAAGGAAGCCGTAAAAAAGAATGTGTTAAAGCTTTTAAAAGAACAATACGGGGTTGAGGAGGATGACTTTATTTCGGCGGAACTTGAGGTGGTTCCGGCGGGGAAAGCCAGGGATTACGGCCTTGACCGCAGCATGGTATACGGCTACGGTCAGGATGACCGCGTCTGTGCCTACACCTCAATGCTTGCGCTGTTTGACGTGGAGAATACGGATCGCACTGCGGTGTGCATCCTTGTAGATAAGGAAGAGGTCGGCAGCATCGGCGCGACCGGTATGCACTCGAAATTCTTTGAGAATGTGGTGGCAGAGTTGATGGATCGTATGGGCGATTATTCGGAGCTTAAGGTAAGGCGCGCGCTTGCGAATTCCGTAATGCTTTCCTCCGATGTTTCAGCGGCATTTGACCCGAATTATCCTGGAGTCAACGAGAAAAAGAATACGGCATATTTCGCACATGGTCTTGTATTTAATAAGTACACAGGTTCCCGGGGCAAGAGCGGCTGCAATGACGCGAACGCCGAGTTTATGGCGGCGATCCGCGCGGCACTTGAAAAGCATGGGGTGACATTCCAGACCTCGGAGCTTGGCAAGGTGGATCAGGGCGGTGGCGGGACGATCGCTTATATTATGGCGCAGTACAATATGCAGGTGATTGACAGCGGTGTGCCAGTACTTAATATGCATGCTCCGTGGGAGATTACAAGCAAGGCAGATGTGTATGAAGCCATGAGAGGTTACGAGGCGTTCCTAAAGGAGATGTAACAGATTCCTAAAGGAAATATATTCAGGGAAGGAAAGCTTTTATTTGTGGCCTGTGGGAGGAAATAATGGAAACAATCAGGATACAATATCTGGACGATACCATAGAGCGGCTTCGCTATATTGATGGGAAATCCGACTGGATTGACCTGCGGGCAGCACAAGAAGTTGTGATGGTAGCGGGGGAATTTAAAATGATCCCGCTTGGTGTGGCCATGCAGTTGCCAAAAGGCTATGAGGCACATATTGTGCCTCGCAGCAGCACGTACAAAAATTTCGGCATCATTCAGACAAACCATACTGGTGTGGTGGACAATTCGTATTGTGGACCGGATGACTGGTGGTATATGCCGGCATATGCGCTGCGGGATACCGTGATCCGCAAAAATGACCGTATCTGTCAGTTCCGCATTGTAAGGAACCAGCCAGGGCTTGTTTTTGATGAGGTGGAGGTACTTGAGGGGAAAAACCGGGGCGGGCTTGGCAGCACCGGAGTAAGATAAATGAAAACAGCGCCTAGGATGGTCTGATCGGATACCATCCCTGGTGCTGCTTTTTTTATGTATCGGTTCGTACAAACTAGATACCATCCCACAAATGGAAATATATTACAGTCCCAGGATAACACAAGTAAATATTGTATCTATTGTCTGAATATAAAACAAAGGTTATGATTTTCGGCGCTATGTGGAGAATAGGCAGAAAAATTCGTTCAAAATTACCATTGAATAAAGCGGGGAAATGGATTATACTTAGTAAAATGGAGGGAGAACACATTGCTAAAAGATAGACGGTTGAGAAAAATGGCATGGATAGTACTGGTACTGTCATGCCTTTGCATATTATTGGCATATATCCGGAAAGAACCGGAAGGAGCTGCGGTTCCAGCGGTAACGCCCACACCGGGTGATGAACCAAAAGACCCAAGGCCATCGACGCAGCTAGAACAGTTGATTCAGTCCATGATGCCCACCCCCGTCCCACTGCCTGCTGCCTGGGAACAGATTGCCGGGGCAAGGATTTCAGTTCTGCCACGCAGGCTAAAGGATATGGATGTTATTGTATTAGAAAAAGGGGAAGGTTATGGGGAGGCAGAACTTTGGTTAGAAGAACTTCCAACAACAAGGCAGATTAGCGTGACAATAAGCGGGATTAGGGGCAGTGCGTTATCGGATGGGCAGGTGAAGCGGATTGCGAAGGGCACTTACTATGAGGGAACGCCGCCGACCCCAACCCCGACACCAATCCCAACCCCCACGCCTGCAAATAAGGATGCGTCCACCCCTGTACCGTCCGCTATACCATCGATTTCTCCATCCGACCCATATTATGTGTGGCAGAATGATATGGTGAAGGGAATTGTGACAACACAGGTGCTTGAAGGGGACGGCAGCCTGACACAGACACTTTTGCTCACCCTTGATAAAACCTATGTCTATTATCTTTATGAAGATGAGTTTAATTACTATATTGCGTTAATCAGACCGAAGGATGTATATGGGAAGATTGTGGTAGTTGATGCAGGGCATGGCGGGATTGATGAGGGGACACTTGTCGCGGGCAGGGAGCATATGGAAAAGGATATTAACCTTGATATTGTACTGCGCTTAAAGGAACTGCTCGATGCCCAGGATGGGATTAAGGTATATTATACAAGGACAACGGACTGGAAACCTTCCCTGCAGCAGAGGGTGGATCTGGCGAATGATGTTGAGGCGGATTTCTTTCTTAGCGTCCACTGCAACTCAAATGAAACGCGTTCTTTGAACGGGACGGAAGTGCTGTTTGATTCGCGCCAGGATGAGTGGGAGGAAATGAATTCCCGCAGGTTTGCTGAGATTATATTGGAAGAGCTGGATGGGTACTCGGGTTTTTTAAACCGTGGTCTTGTCCCTAGGGAACATAATCTGTCCATTATAAAATATGCAGAGGTTCCAGTGGCACTTGTGGAGGTTGGATATCTTTCCAATGAAACTGACCTAGGACTTTTGATACAGAACCAAACACGCCAGAGGGTGGCACAGGGACTCTATCAGGCAATTCTGCATGGTTATGAAGAAATGGAAAAATCTGGAATAGAAGCGGAAAAGAAGGAGTGAACCGGATGGATAAAATAATATTTGCAACTGGCAATAAAGGAAAAATGAAGGAGATCCGCGAAATTTTCAAGGATACTTCTTATATGGTTCTCTCGATGGAAGAGGCCAGGATTAATGCTGATATCAAGGAGGATGGGACGACCTTTGAAGAGAATGCACTGATCAAGGCGCGCGCGGTTGCGGGGCTGTCCGGTGAAATTGCGATGGCGGATGATTCGGGACTTGAGGTGGATTTCCTTGATAAGGCACCCGGAGTTTATTCCGCCCGGTTTTTGGGGGAGGATACGTCCTATGAAATAAAGAACCAGTATATTCTTGATAAGCTTAAGGGAGTTGGAAAAGAACAGCGCACGGCGCGTTTTGTCTGCGCAATTGCTGTAGTTTTCCCGGATGGGAGGGAAGCAGTGCGCACTGCTTGCATCGAGGGGATTATTGCAGATGTGCCAGCGGGGGAAAACGGTTTCGGTTACGATCCGATTTTTTATGTACCTGAGTTTAAAAAGACAACGGCAGAACTTACAATGGAGCAGAAGAACCAGATCAGCCACCGGGCGAAAGCGCTTGCGGCAATAAAGGACGAAGTGCTCTTTGTGGAAGGGAAAGGGGATTGCCGCTAAGGCAGGGGAATATGATTTGGAGATAGTGAAATCAATACTTGTAATCAGCGATTCACATGGACAGTACCTGTATCTTGAACGGCTGCAAAAAAAAT
>CAMWUU010000330.1 GCA_947177515.1 uncultured Lachnospiraceae bacterium | reverse complement strand
CTAACGAGTAGGTATTTCTAAAACAACCGCTTTTTCCCCGGTTTTAAATATCTTGCTGACAATGCCGCCATCCCTACAGCCACAACCAGTTGGCAAAGCATACTCACTGCAAACCAGTGACAGGACAAAAAATACATCAGGCTCCCCTCGCTTCCAATAGAACTCATCAGTGTTATTCCTCTCCCAGCCTGATCGCGCAGCATGGAAACAAAAGAAAAAAGAGGATTTAAAAGTAGGAAGACAGCCCTCTTCCCGCTGATATTATTCATGTTATTCCATAATCCCCAGAAACCGCTGCCGGAAAATGCTTCCAAAAACTCAAAGAAAAACAGCAGCACCGGCAAAATAAAAACTACAACAAGCATTGCCAAATATGCACATACGGTCGCCCCCGTTGTTTTGCGGCAGCAAACAGAAAAGAAAATTCCAATACTACCAATGTAAATTGCGGTGACACCAAGCAGGAACAAAAAAGTAATCAGGTTGGACAGCGTAATCCCACCGATGCTAAATACAATCGAAAGCACTGGCATGGAAGAAACCGCCAAAAGGATTACCATACTAATGGATGCTGCAAGCTTTCCTGTGATAATATGGAATGGGGTGATTTTTGTAGACAACAGGATATCAAGCGTCTGTTTTTCCCGCTCCCCCGCTACCGCCCCCGCTGTCGATGCAGGAACAATCAGCAGGATCATCACAAATTCCATCCCCGCCATAACACAATAAAGTGTCAGGATTCCCGAATAGGCAATATTCTCCCTCATACGCCCCTCACGGTCAAAAGTCAGGTAAAACACCAAAAGTCCCAGCCCCGCCAGCAATAAATTATAAACCAAAATCAGCACAGCCGTCTTTTTCGTCCTCGCACTCTGCTTTAATCCTATCTTATAAACCGGATTCAGGTAACGCATGCCTTTCCTCTCCTTCCCGCCACAAAATAAAAGAAATTATATTTTACAATTTTTTCCATTTCAAGGTATTGTCGTGATATCAAGGAACATTTTCTCAAGATTCCCCTCCTCACGGCAGAATGAAACAATCTGTGCCCCCTGCCCAATCAGTGCCGAAAGCAGCACCGCAGCCTCCTCCTTTGTCCCATCGTAAGGAAAGGAAATACTTGTGCCGCTGCTGACAATATTCTTTACATGCGGGTCGGATTTTAAGATCTGCACTGCTTCTTCCGGAAATTTCAGACATTGAAGCACATAGGGATTCTTCTCCTGCTGCCGTCGCAGCAATGTCTGCAAATCCCCCTGCATAACCAGCCTCCCTTTCGAAATCACCCCGATGCTGGTACACATTTCAGCCAGTTCATTCAGGTCATGTGAACTGATAATAATGGTCTTTCCTTCTGCGCACAACTCCTGTAATAATTCCTTTAACTGTCTGCGGTAACGCGGCTCCATACCCGAAGCCGGTTCATCCAGAACCAGTAAATCCGGGTTATTCACCAGGGCGCGCGCCACACAGAGCTTCTGTTTCATTCCACGGCTCATCCCGTCCACCATTTCATCACGCCACTGCCTCATTCCAAGCATTTCAAGAAGCTCCTCCGTCCGCCTCCTCGACTCCTTCCCATCCATACCATAGAGTGAAGCAAAAAATTCCAGGTACTCCTGCACCTTCAAATCATCATACACCCCAAAGAAATCCGGCACATAGCCAATAATTTCACGGATCTGCCCTGTTTTTTTAGAGAGTGTCCGCCCTGCCACTACCACCTCGCCCGAATCCGCACGCAGCAGTCCTGCAATAATCTTCATTGTCGTAGTCTTCCCTGCACCATTAGGTCCCACAAAACCAAACAGCTCCCCCTGCGCAATCTCCATGGTAAGCCCGCGCAGTGCCTGATAACTCCCATATGATTTCCTCAGGTTCCGTATCCTTACCATGCAATGCCCCCTTCCCGGTTATTGTCCCCCACTTAGCCCTGCCAACTACTGCTCTTCTCCTGTTTCCACACCCCAGATAAATATCTGAAGCCCGTTGCTCCCCGGATTATTTAGCGTATCACCAAGCAATTCACATTCACTCCTCTCAGGCAGGGCAACAATATAAGTCTGCTCTTCATTATCATAGATATAATCCTGAAATATATAAAATAAAACCCTAGAATACATCCCCCCTCCCTCAATCAGGTCATCGATCAGCCAATAAGGTCCGCCTCCAACATATCCTTCCTCATCTTCCCATGTAATGCTCTGTCGGCATTCTTCAAGCCGTATTTCCTCCCCGGGTTCCATATCGCCAACACGCACGGCATAATCCTGACTGAACAGGTAAACTTCCTGGAATAACATATCCGTTGTATTGCACAATGCACCGGCCACCACCTTATCCGCAGCAGTTATTTTTGCAGTTAGGGCACCCTCTGCGGCAGCCAGGTCAGTCCATGCATAAAACTGGGTATTAGCAAATGCCCTGACAGTATCCACCCGCAGCCTTGTTCCCTCTGGCTGTGCGCATATGGCCGCACGGTAATCCCTTGCCCTCAGGATATTTTCTTTCCGGATATAACCGCTGTCTACCCAGCCCATCTCATACGCCCGAAACCTAGTCTGCGCCAGACGCACCGAATATCCTGTATTTAACATGACTTCCGCTCCTTTATTAGTCGGTGCGGACAGTGAAAAATTAACAAGGCGCTTTCCCTGGGAATAGTCCATAATATCCAGGTAAGTACAATAAGGTTCTGTAATTCTTGTCCGACTGCCTGTAAAATAGACCACACCCATAATGGAAAACGACAAAGCTGGCAGGACACCCCAAAGATATTTTGTCTTCCGGAAATAGCGCAGCAAAAAAAATACTGCTGGTATCAGACCTAAAATATAAATCAATAAGATTACAACATAGGGGAACACGGAAACCCCGGCATTTTTCGCCTGGACATAGGAAAGCAGATAACTTCGGTTTCCCCTGATATTCCCATAAATCTCATCATTCTGGCGGGATAGCTGCGATGGTGTTAGATTATCCTGTACCAGGCTCGCCATGCGGTAATAAAACAGGGGATAAACCTCATTTGACTCCTTTGTAATTGGAATGGCAAAAACAAGGACATTTCCCTTGCCCACATGGTAACATCGCAGGATATCCACTCCCCTCTCCTTCCAGAGCGTTTCATAAGAAGTACCAAAATTCCACCAATGCTGCCCCGTCTGTCCACGTTTCACAGGCAAGCTGACTGCATCGTCAGAAAGATCGTTTACCGGCACCGAACCAATCATGGAATCCCCAATATAGGAAGTCCTCGCATCATCCCCATACTGCTTTTTTATCTCCTCATTCGTAGAAAGAATACTCTCCCTTGTCGCCTCATAATTCCCAATCCGAAGGAGAACCTCCTGCAAAATCTCCTTTTCCTGCAGGCCGAAATTCAGCATTTCCCCCTCTTGCTCTGCCCCGGCACTTGCGCCCACCACAAGCGTCTTTCCACTAGCCACCCATTCCTTAAGGCTTTCCTGTGCCCGTACAGCCTCCGTTTGTTTGTCAAATACAGCAATCTGCACCTTAACATCCTGCGATGCTTCCTCTTTTTGATCTTCACTAGCAAGTGCTGCCCTCTCCTCAAGTTCCACCAGTACCTGCTCCTGTGTTACAATAATTTCCAGTGCGTCCATCGCCTGCGCGCCGCATGCCAGCTCGGATTCTGAAACAGTTACCAATCGGTTCCCATAAGAGGAAAAATGCATATATTCCTCCTGCTGCTCCACATCAAAAATCCCCGTCATCTCATACAGGCCATAATTCACGGTTTCAACCGGCAATGTCCGCTCAAGGCGAACCGTACCATCCTCCTGCGTAAGCGTCAGATAAAGTCCTTCCGTCATCAGTGTTAAGGGCAGGATCATCTGAAAGGAAACACTCCCCCCAGCCGGAATGGTATCAAGCTTCTGCTGGTACAGCACATGTTCACCGCCCTCGTTCTGCATCAGGACATTCACATAACCGGAAAACTCTTCCTGCGCAGTCACCTCAAACCGGATTGCAAAATCCCTGCCTGCACGCAATATAATCTCCTGTGTTCCCCCATCCTGATAACTGAATGTCGCTGTAAGGGTAAGTTCTTCTTCCTCCAGGCGTTCCTCCCGTTCCTGTGCATATACATCTGATAAAAAGAAACGCAGCATAAAGAAAATACACCAGACAACGCATACAATAATTTTGTTGATATCCGACC
>CAMWUU010000329.1 GCA_947177515.1 uncultured Lachnospiraceae bacterium | reverse complement strand
AAAAAACACAGCGAAGTCCCCCTCTTTTTTAACCGCCATTAAAAAGGCTTCCGGCAGGCTGCTCCTGCGGTAACGAATATCCCCCTGGATCAAAAGGAACGAAGCATAGAGCATCCTCAACTGCCGTTCACGCCGCTCCACCTCTGAGGCGGCAAAAAATCCAAAACCCGCACAGGCCAGAAGCACAGCGGCGCTCCCGGCAATTTTTAAGATCATGTCAGGTGCCTCCCCTCCCCATCAAGCGCCTCCTTCATCCGGATATGTCCTTCTTTCTTTTCCAAAATAAGGAAGCGCCCAAAAATCCCCGCCCCACAGATTTCCTTTAGCCCGGGCTTTGCCTTCAGTTCCGCTAATTCTTCCCCATGCACGGTGGCCAGCAGTTTGCATCCGCAGTGCACCGCATGGCGCAGGGCGTAAAAGTCCTCCTCCTTCCCTATCTCGTCCACCGCAATCACTTCCGGTGCCATGGAACGGATCAAAAGCAGCATCCCCTCCGCCTTCGGGCAGCAGTCAAGCACATCCGTGCGCATCCCAACATCAAACTGCGGCACACCCATGCTGCAGGCCGCAATCTCGGAACGCTCGTCCACCACACCGACAGTCTTTCCTCCATCGGAAAGCTGACGCACCACATCGCGCAACATAGTTGTCTTCCCGCATCCTGGCGGTGCAATAATCATAGTGTTATGTATCCTCTCCCCTTCGCTGATATAACGCATCAGCCTGTCCGCACAGCCGGTAACCGGATGGGCAAGGCGGATATTCAAACAGGTGATATATTTCATTCCCCTAACAAGATTCCCTTCAAGCACCGCCTTTCCGCAGATTCCTACCCGGTGGCCTTTCGGCAGGGTAATATAACCCTGCCTTACCTCCTCCTCAAAGGCGTAGAGGGAATAATTGCTAATATATTCCATTGTTTCACAGATTTCATTTTTCCGGACGATATAGGCTCGCTCCTTTTGCCGCGAGCACTCCCCCGCACCGGTTACAAAATATTCCCCGGATATGGTATGAAGCAGCAGGGGTTTTTCCGCCCGCAGGCGTATCTCAAAAATACTTTTCGCATCCATTTTCTTAAGGATTGTCCTCAAATTTGCCGCCATAATTTTCAATACCGTTTCCATCGCATTCCCCCTTAACGATTGTGCTTGTCTAAATATATGTTTGTCCAAAGGGAATATGACGCTTTTTTCTTCCGGGTATCCGAGTTTTTCATTGAATTTTTCCACACTGTATGCTAGACTGGTGTACGGTAACCGGAGAACGGATCTTAAATATCAAAAAAGAATCAACCAGGAGGAAACTATGGAATACGGACTGATCGGTGAAAAATTAGGGCACAGCTACTCAAAACAAATCCACGGCGAATTCGCGGATTACCATTACGAACTGCTTCCCCTGACCAGGGAAGAATTCCCTGTATTTATGGAGAAAAAAGATTTTCGGGCAATCAATGTGACCATCCCCTACAAACGTGATGTCCTCCCGTACCTTTCCTTTCTCGATCCGCTATCAAGGCGTATCGGCGCAGTCAATACCATTGTGAACCGGGACGGCAAACTATATGGCTATAATACGGATTATTATGGTTTTTTATATCTGCTTGACAAAAATGGGATTTTGGTTACGGGCAAAAAGGTACTGGTACTCGGGAATGGGGGCGTGGCGCAGCCGGTCTTCCTCGCGCTTTCCGAACGTGGGGCGGCGGATGTCCTTATTGTTAAGCACCGGGAGGGTACCGGGGTTCTCACCTATGCACAGGCCGCCGCAATGCACGCGGACGCGGACATTATTATTAATACCAGCCCTGTTGGCATGTTCCCTGATGTGGATGCCACGCCCATTGACCTTACCCCCTACAAAAACCTATATGCCGCGGTGGATCTTATCGCAAACCCCCAAAAAACGCGGTTCCTTTCTGAGGCGGAAAAAATGGGGGTAAAAACGGCGGGCGGGCTTGCCATGCTAGTCGCGCAGGCAAAATATGCAGTTGAATTCTTTCTGGATCTTTCGATTGATGACGCAAAGATTGCGCCGGTGGAAGAAAAGATTGCTTCCTTTATGGAACAGAAAAAAAATAATGGATCGCCCTAAAATAAAAGGAGGGAGCCTGTGGCTCCCTTACCTGTTTCGCTATCTTTATACGCGTTTCATATACTCGCCGGTTCTTGTATCGATCTGGATCTTGTCCCCCTGGTTTACGAACAGCGGTACATAGACTGTCGCGCCAGTTTCCACCACGGCCGGTTTTGTTGCCCCCTGCGCCGTGTCACCCTTAAAACCAGGTTCCGTTTCCGTGATCTCAAGTTCCACAAAAAGCGGCGGCTCGATGGAGAATACCTGTCCCTGATGGGAAAGCATCTTCACCATATCGTTCTCCTTAACGAACTTCAATGTATCCCCTACCTGCTCCTGTGTCATCCCCACCTGGTCAAATGTTTCCACATTCATAAAATTATAGAAATCCCCGTCGTGGTAGAGGTACTGCATGTCCGTCCTCTCAATATGCGCCTGCGGGTACTTCTCAGTCGGGCGGAAAGTCTTCTCAATTACCCCGCCGTTCTTGATATCCTTTAATTTCGTCCTTACAAACGCGGCACCTTTCCCCGGCTTTACATGCTGGAATTCAATAACCTGGTACACTGCATTATCAATCTCCAGTGTAATGCCGTTTCTAAAATCGCCTGCTGATACCATATGAATAATTCCTCCTTAAAATTAACTACCACATAGTCTATATGATTTTTCCGAAATTTTCAACTATTTTTTTAAGAATTTTATTTAATCCGCGCCAAACCAACCTACCCACCCCATACAGGGCACCATTCAGTCATCACGCATCCCAATCAGCGCATCGATTGCAAGCAGATAGCCCTGCATTCCAAACCCGACCATCTGCCCGGTGCAGACCGGGGCGATCACGGAAGTATGGCGGAATTCCTCCCTCTTATGGATATTCGAAATATGTACTTCGATTACCGGACAAGTCAGGGATACCAGTGCATCGCGTATTGCATAGCTGTAATGCGTGTAAGCGCCCGGGTTAATCACAATGCCGTCCACCTTATCAAGATAGGCCTGTTGGATCCGGTCAATCAGCTCCCCCTCGCTGTTGCTCTGGTACACCTCAAGTTCTATATGGCAGGACTTCGCCTTGTCTTCTAGTGTCTTTAGCAAAAACGGATAATCCTTGTTCCCATAAATTTCCTTTTCCCGCACCCCAAGAAAATTCAGGTTTGGACCATTCATTACTAAAATCTTCATTTCCCTTTTCCCCTTTCGTTCTAATCGCGCATTTCTCCAATGTCCCCACCAAACCAGGGATTGTCAGATTAGTGCTATACACTCGATTTCATTTATAATTTCATAAAAGGATTTCCCGTCCGTTTCTAGCGTGTAATGTGCCGCCGCCTTATAGAGCGGCATCCTTTCCTCTAAGAGCCGATGTACCTTCACGCGCAGATCCTCACCTGCCAAAATCGGTCTTGTCGTATCCCCGGACAGCCTTTTTACCGTTTCTTCCTCCGACGCTTTCAGATAGATAACCCTGCCCATCTCCCGCAAAAGCTTTGCATTCTGTGGACAGAGTGGCAGGCCGCCCCCCGTCGAGAGCACGGTTTTTGTAAGTTTCTTTGAAAGTCCACTTAACAGCATGGTTTCCCGTTTCCTAAACTCCTCCTCTCCCCATTCTGCAAAGAACTCACGGATCGTGCAGCCGAATTCTTCCTCCAACATCCCGTCGGTATCAAGGAAATCATAATGCAGCGCCCTAGAAAGCTTCCCTCCCACACTTGTCTTGCCGCTGCCCATAAATCCAATCAGGATAATATTGTTTTTCATCCGCCCCCTCCTGCCTTCCTTAGCGCCCTCCGATAAAAGAACAGCACAACGCGCTCTAGTTTCCTCTTCAGCACAATTTGTATTTCCTCCCGCTTTGCCAGGGGTTTCACAAGATAGGCGCGGATTCCCGCGCGCTTTGCCCCCCAGATATCAGTAAAAAGCTGGTCGCCAATAAATACTGTAGTTTCCGGGCTTGTCCCCATGCGCTCCATTGCACGGATATAGTTTGCCGGTGAGGGCTTTCCCGCCTTGCAGATATACCCCGCCCCGATTTCCCGGTTAAAACGCGCCACACGCTCCTCGTTGTTGTTTGATAAAAACATTACACAGAAACCCATCCCCTTTAAGCGTTCCATCAGCGCAAGAACCCGTGGTGTTG
>CAMWUU010000328.1 GCA_947177515.1 uncultured Lachnospiraceae bacterium | reverse complement strand
AAGATATCAGTGCCAAAGAATATTTCGGGCGGGCATTCCTACAGTAAAAGGGCGGTTAAGGGCATGGACAAACTGGAAAAAAGAAAACCGCGGTGCAACTGCTGCGGGCGTGAATTAAAAACAGAAAACGGGATTCTGGTAGAGGACGCTTTTGTTGCCAGTAAGGAATGGGGATATTTTTCAAAAAAAGATCTCCAGGTGCACAGTTTTGTGTTGTGCGAGGAATGCTGCGACAGAATAGCAGAAAGTTTCCGGATTCCGGTGACAGTGACGGAGAAACGCGAGGTGATGTAGCCCCGCGTTTCTTTTTATACAAATATGTTCAGGGGATTTGGCGGGCTAAGGGGGAGGAGGTCTGTTGTAAAACGATGGAGTTTTCCTTGCGAAAATGGAAAGAATATGGTAAGATAGAAACAAAAAAGAAATGGACAGGAAGATATGTTAGATGTATGCTTATTGGGAACCAGTGGCATGATGCCGCTTCCGGGACGATGGCTTACGGCGCTGATGACGCGCCTGAATGGGAGCAGTCTTCTAATTGACTGCGGCGAGGGTACACAGGTCGCAATCCGGGAGAAGGGCTGGAGTTTCCATGATATTGATGTTATATGTTTTACGCACTATCACGGCGACCATATCAGCGGGCTGCCAGGGCTGCTTTTGTCGATGGGCAATGCGGAACGCAGGGAAGCACTGACCTTGGTTGGACCAAAAGGACTAGAACGTGTAGTGTCCGCGCTGCGGGTAATTGCGCCGGAACTTCCATTTGAGTTAAATTTTATTGAACTGACCGAGAATGTGCAAAAACTTAAGGTGGGAGTCTATTCCATCGAGGCCTTCCGCGTCAACCATAATGTAATCTGTTATGGCTATACCCTTTCTGTAAGGCGCAGCGGACGTTTCATGCCAGAAAAGGCACAGGAAAACCAGGTACCGAAGGAATTTTGGAGCCGCCTGCAAAAGGGGGCAGTAATCGAGCAGGGGGGCAGGACATATACACAGGAGATGATTCTTGGGCCGGAGCGTAAAGGGATTAAATTGACTTACTGTACGGATACTAGACCAGTACCCGCAATTGTGCAGTCAGCGGCAGGGGCGGATTTGCTGATCTGTGAGGGAATGTACGGGGAAAAGGGGAAGGAAGCTAAGGCACATGAGCATAAACATATGACTTTTTATGAGGCTGCGGCACTGGCGAAGGAGGCGAAGGTTAAGGAACTTTGGCTTACGCATTACAGTCCTTCCCTTGCCCATCCAGAGGAATTTATTAGGGAAACACGCCAGATCTTTGCAAATACTTACCCTGGAAAGGATAAGAAAAGCGTAACGCTGGAGTTTGGAAAAGACGAATAGGGGGCATACCATTATGAAGAAGAAAAGTACGATAATCACGGTGATTGTGATGCTTTTGGTGGGGGCAGCAATCGTGGCGGCCTATTTTATCGTTTCCGCAAGGAAGAACAAGGAGAATTATGAGGGTGGGAACCGCACGGAGGTGGACATCTTGTTGGAAAAGGATCTTGACAAGAGCTATCCGCTGACTTCGCGCGAAGTGGTAAAATTTTACAGCCGCATTTTAAAGTGTTATTACAATAAGAAACTGACGCAGGAACAGCTTGAGGATTTGTTAGACCAGATGCGTAAACTATTTGATGAGGAATTCTTGGCAGAGAACCCGCGTGATTCCCATCTTATGGAGCTTCAGGAGGAAATCAGTGATTTTGCGGCGCGAAAGTGCCAGATTACAAGCTATCAGGTGGAGCAGAACGGCAATATTGTTACCTGGACGGATGAGGGGAAGGAGTACGCGAGGGTAATTGCATCCTATACCGAGAAGGAGGACAGACATTATCTTAAAGTATATGAGGAATTTATCCTGCGCAAGGACAGCGGGGGAAAGTGGAAAATCCTTGGTTGGTACTTGACGGATGCGGATGCGATGAAATGATGTGGAAAAATTCTGATTGGTATGCCCGCGAAGGCGGGCATGGGGTATAAGGTTGAACATAAAAATTTTCAATCAGTAAGTTTTGTGCTGCGCCAAAACTTGGGTTATAAGTTGCCCCTAAAAATCAGTCGCAGCATGGAGGCTAAATATGGGAACGGAAAAAGATATCTTGATACTGGCAATCGAATCCTCCTGTGACGAAACGGCGGCAGCAGTGGTAAAAAATGGAAGGACGGTTTTATCCAATATAATTTCTTCCCAGATTGCGCTACATACTGTTTACGGTGGGGTAGTTCCGGAGATCGCCTCAAGAAAGCATGTGGAAAAGATCAACCAGGTGATCGGGGAGGCATTGAAAGAAGCGGGTGTCGGGCTTGGCGGAATTGACGCGGTCGGGGTTACTTACGGGCCGGGGCTGGTTGGTGCGCTCCTAGTGGGTGTGGCGGAGGCAAAGGCGATTGCCTACGCGGCAAAAAAGCCACTGGTTGGCGTGCATCATATCGAAGGGCATGTATCAGCAAACTATATTGAAAATCCAAAACTCGAACCTCCGTTTTTGTGTCTGGTTGTTTCGGGTGGGCATACCCATCTTGTTTTGGTGAAAGATTATGGAGTATATGAAGTGATTGGGCGCACACATGATGATGCGGCAGGGGAGGCTTATGACAAAGTGGCGCGGGCAATCGGACTTGGCTATCCGGGCGGACCAAAGGTGGATGCACTTGCGAAAGAAGGGAATCCTTATGCGATCCCGTTCCCGCGTGCCCATATAGAAGGTGCCCCTTTTGATTTCAGTTTTAGCGGATTAAAATCAGCAGTATTGAATTATCTGAATTCCTGTGAGATGAAAAGCGAACCGGTTAACCAGGCGGATGTTGCAGCTTCTTTCCAGCAGGCCATTATTGATGTGCTGGTGGGACGCACCGTTGCGGCAGCAACCGAATACAGTATGGGGAAAGTAGCGTTGGCAGGGGGAGTTGCGTCGAATTCTGCGCTGCGGGCAGCGATGCAGGAAGCCTGTGCCAACCACGGACTGGAATTTTATCGGCCTTCCCCGCTTCTTTGTACGGACAATGCCGCAATGATTGGCGCGGCGGCCTATTATGAGTACAGGCGTGGTGTGCAAAGTGGCCTGGATTTGAATGCGGTGCCGAATTTAAAGATTGGGGAGCGGTGATGGGGAAGGTTTTTGCAGTGGTGCTTGCAGCAGGGAATGGTCGTCGTATGGGCGGCGAAATAGTAAAGCAATACCAAGTATTGGGAAAAAAGCCTGTGATTTGTCATGCATTAGCCGCGTTTGAACAGAGTGTGGTGGACAGGGTTGTATTGGTGGTTTCGCCGGGGATGGAAGAGTATGCGAAAAATGATATTTTAGGAAAATACGCTATTAGGAAAGTAGAGGCGGTTGTGCCAGGAGGCAGGGAGCGTAGTGATTCGGTATATGCCGGGATGTGCTATCTTCACGCAAAATACCAAAAAGTATTGGGGGATGCCATCGTTCTAATACATGATGGTGCAAGACCTTTTGCCACGCCTGGATTGATTGGCAGGATGGTGGAGGCGGCAGAAAAAGATGCATGTGTGATTCCGGCTGTACCAGTAAAGGAAACGATCAAGCAGGTCAGGAACGGCTTTGTTGAGGGTACGCCCGACCGTAGTATGCTTTATTCGGTACAGACACCCCAGGCATTTCATTTTACAGTATTGTGGGAAGCTTACAAAAGGTATTATGAGGATGGAAAATTTTGGAAGGATCTGATCATAACTGATGATGCGATGTTGGTTGAATATGTATTAAATAAGAGGGTTGCATTGTTGGAGGGGGATTATCGCAATATAAAACTCACCACACCGGAGGATATGTTAATTGCCCGTGCTTTTTTAGCAGAACAGGAGGGAAATCAAACAAATTAAGCGTTGGCATTGGTAGTGAGGAATGCAAAGAGCGACCTTGTGTAGTTCTCCAATATAATTCAGCTAACAGGACATCCCCAATACATTGGTTACACCTATAATGCATACCACCTCTACACTTCCTATTTTTAAATTTTTTAGGGTCATTTTAGAGCCACAAGCTATTTTCAATGAAATTCCGGCAAGTGGCTTTTTCTTTTGTTCGCTATTATTTTCAGGTATTAAGAAACCACAACCCCTTCATTTTGTTGTGGAAAACAACGTAAATTCATTGTTTTTGTGTGACGTATTTTTTATTTGCATGATTTCTTGGCACCGTTTTGGCACCAAGAACACCCTTTTCCTTAATAACATTATTTACATGGTGCTAGCACCATGTATTTCTT
>CAMWUU010000327.1 GCA_947177515.1 uncultured Lachnospiraceae bacterium | reverse complement strand
TTTGGTTTACAGGTTTGGAATAATGTCGTTTTTTGTGTGATATTGTATTATTAACATACAGTTCTAACACACTTCTTAACAAAAGTCAAGGATTCCGCAGGAAAATCACCAAATTAATCCAAAATATTTAAGGAGGAAGAGAAAATGAAGAGTATCTTCAAAAAGATCGCCTTCGTGTTAGCCCTGGCCATGGTTGTGACCATGATGCCGGCAAAGGCCGCTTCTGCTGCGTCTTCAAAAGAGCCGCAGATGTACGGAACCTTGAAGCTTTATCTCGGCGGCGATGTAACAGGCTCTTATGAAGGCCAGAACTACGCCAAGGTCTGGAATAAGGGCGATTACACGGTTGCTTTTGCCTCGGATAATGAGGACGTTGCCACCGTAAACAGCAAGGGCTTTGTCCGCGCGGTTTCCGTTGGTAGTGCAAACATCACGGCAACCTTTACGGCAAAGGACGGTTCCACGGTGGAGAAAACCTGTGTGGTTACAGTTAAGAAGAATGCCGTAGCAGCCGGGATCGGTGCAAAGAACAAAGCGCAGCTTGAGGAAGGCATTGCAGTTGGTAGCGAACTGCAATTAACCGCAGTACGTAAGGATGCGGATGGCAACACTGCCCGCAAGGGTAAGGTAGACATTACAGATGGGATGCGTTTTGAGTCCTCCGATGAAAAAGTCTTCACGGTAGGTGCAACTAAGGGTAAGCTGACCGCAGTTGGTGAAGGTGAGGCAACACTTTACGTATGGGCAGTACAGTCCGAGGGCAGGGATCCGGAAACCGGTGAGTATCCGGCCACTACCGAGAAGAAGGAATATACAGTTGTTGTTAAGTCCGCAATGAAAGCAGAGCAGACCGCACACAATGCATTCCAGATTTCTTTCGATACGGAAGAAACTGCAAAGGCAGCGGTTGATGAAACATCCAAATACTTTACTTCCGCAGATGCGGCTGTAACAGACAACGAGAATATTATTCAGGTTGACCATGTATTAAAGAACGCTGTGGGCGAGGAAATTGGTAAGGAAAATGTCCGTATCGGAAGCCTTGGGCCGTCTGCAAACAACGCAAGCGTAGTAAACGTAACGATGTTTGAGGAGATGGAGCAGGAGAGCGAGTACATTGTCAGCTACAAGGGCAAGCAGGTAAGGTTTACTACAACAAAGAACATTGCCGTAAAACTTACCGTGGCTGGCGGCAGCAGCGAAACACTTGGGGAAGATACCAGCAAGACCAATGTGGTTCTCCGTATTTTTGCAGCAGGCACAAACGGCCAGGATGTAGATATTACGGATTGCCGGGCATATCTTGGCTGGAGATCCAGTGTGGTATTAGAAGAACTGAGCAATACCATCCATACAGAATATAATTTCGTTACAGATCCGACAGGACCAGTAATCTATTTCTATACGAAAGATCCTAAGATCGCAGTTAATGTAAAGGCAACCTTTATAGATTATTTTAACCCGGAGAAGAAGGGCAACGAATTAATTGCGACAACAACCATCCATCCAGGCAGCCACAGCCTTGTAAAAGGCCAGATTGTTAACTGGGGTGTTACGGATGAAGGCAAGAAACATTGGGATGGCGGAGTATATAACTCCAAGGAATTTGCGGCGGATGACCTGGGCAAGACGCTGATTATTGACGCGGATGTTTTCTATGGCAATGAGAAATATGACCGCTGCACCTGCTGTAATCCGGAATTGTTTACCTTTAAGACGGAGAATGAGGATAAGCTGATTGTTGATGAAAATACTGGACATCTGTATCCGCCGAAGGAGCCGAAGGATGGCATCGTAAATGTATATGTATATTATGATGGTCTTTATATCGGTGTTTGCCCGGTAAAGATTTGGGCAAAAAGGGTATTTACAGGGTTTAGTGCATCGGTAAGCCAGGATAAGTTAAGCTATAACTCCGATGTGGCAATGGATGTTAATGATACCGTTACAGTAAGCATGAAGCCGGTGGATCAGTTAAATGCTGCATATACGGATGTTTCGGTAAAAGCAGAAGTATATGGAACCGATACTGTAAAGAATTATGTTACTTTAAGCAATGAGCGGTGGGATAACGGGGTTTATAAAGTGGATATTACGGCTAACTCCACTCTTCCGGCCAATAAGATCAGCAGCATCCGCGTGTTGTGTACCGCAACCTATGATAACGGGATTACAAAGAAAACATTAACCGCATCGACTGCATTTGCTGCGAAAAATACAAATGGTGCTACAACGAAATCGTATCAGTTGGTAAGCAGAAATGAAGTGGATCTGAAACTTACTGGAAATAGCTGGGATAATGGTCAGTTGGGTCATAAGACGGCTAGTATCCAGGCGTACAGTGTTGACCGAGATGGTTTTAAGATTGAGCATCTTACGTTAGTAGCGGGTCATGAGGCAATTACATCAGGTACTGGCATCAGCGCCAATACTGTAGTTATCAGCCAGTTAAGTGATTATGTAGGCAAGGATAACTTAAAGCAAAATGCAAACGGGAAAGACCTTGATTTCGTGACGGCATGGAATCAGTCCGGTGTTTTGATTGTATCTGGTTCCGCAATTCGTGCGGTATCCGGCTCCGCAGTAAAGTTGGATGACCTGGATAGGTACAGGCAGATTGATAAGGATAAGGTTGTACTTGAAAATGCAAACCTGATTCAGACCGTTAAGACCGGAAGCTACCAGGTATCGCTGTTTATCCCGGATTCAAACGGTAAAGCAGCTTACAAGGCTGGTTCTGTAATCCGTGTGAACAACACCCAGGATCTGGTTAAGTGGGAGTGGAAGCACCACAGCCTTGAGTCGACGGTTTCCACTGTTGGCGATGTAATCGATGTAATTACGGAAGCATTTGACTTTAAGAAATTAAACGATAACAACGATGATGTTGGCAGCCGTATCTATGTTGGTTATGTAAAGAAGGATAAACTTGGTAACTATGAGAATAAGGTTACATTCGGTGATGATTTCGTAGTTCAGGGTGACTATGTATCCGTAAAACAGGTTCGTTATCTTGTTAAGTATGTAGAGGATAAAAATATTTACTATTACGAGATGGTGATTCCGGTGAACCAGTCGATCCGGACGGGTGTGGCTCAGTAATCTGTTATTATTGGCAGGATTTTTGAACAATCCGCTCTGGGATAAAAAAGGGACTTTGCATTGCAAAGTCCCTTTTTTCATAAAGAAAATGATACAAGGCCGTGCCATACCCTCAAAAACCTGCAATTCCTCTTAATCTATCATTGCCCATTCCAGGAAAACGTGCTATAATGTCCACATTGGTTTCATTGGCATTTACAAGGCATGAAAATGTTTTGGGTAGCGAAAAAAGGAAGGAGGCTGGCTATGAAACAGTACAAAAGGGCTCCGCTTACCGTTACGGCGGCACCTTATGAGATTGGGAAGGGGATGGAGGATGGGTTCCGCCTGTACTCGCAGGTAATCACCAATGACGGGCTTGTCCTGGAAGGCTTGATTAAACTCGAGAGGGAGGATGGCTCGATTGTATGCCCCTATGTGCGCAACCGGCGCGGCGTTGTATTTATCCGCGAGGGGGATTATATTATCTGTGAGGACGGCGACGAGAAGCATGTATGTGGGGAGGACAAATTCCGTCAGCGTTTCCAGGAAATATAGTGGGGCAGGCAGGGCATATGGGTAAACTCCATAGGCCCTGTTTTTATTTGTTTTTTTCTTTCCCTGGCCGCACCGTTTTTCCTTTTTACTTCCCGTGAATTGTTATGAAATCCGCCCCAAACCTCATATATTGGTAAAAACATGCGGAGGGGATTTATTTTTTGTCCCGCCCGCAGCCAGAGGGAGGATGCAATGGGCAAACAAATAAACGGGAGAAGGAAAAGGAGAGCGCAATGAAGCAAAAATGGCTTGGAAGTATGTTTTGTATAGGCAGTCTTGCGTTGTTTGCATCCATTTCCGGGTTCCGGATGGAAGAAGATGCAGTGGAAACCATGTTTGATACCAGCTCGGAATATATGGTACTTAGTATGCTGGAAAATGAAATGGAAGTGCTGCGCAGGGAGGAAAAGAACATTGATGTATCGGAACTTCCGGAATATGTGACGCGTTATCCAGAACTGTATGCTCCAAAAACAGAAAATACTGGTACAGCGGAGGAAATGGGAGGAGAGGGGGAAAAGGATGGGGGAGTTAGGGATCAGGACACAAGCGGCAGCCTGTCTTTTGATGGCGAACAGGAAGTGAATCAAAAAATTGCCTACCTGACTTTTGATGACGGAC
>CAMWUU010000326.1 GCA_947177515.1 uncultured Lachnospiraceae bacterium | reverse complement strand
ATACTGCCCCGGCGTGATAAACGCTGTACCAAACAGCGCGCTATTTGCTGCCATATCCAAAAAACTTTTCACAGGCAAGTCATAATCCGGTGTCGATCCAATTCCGACAATAATAAAATCAACGGATGCGATATTTATTCTATCACCGACCTGTAAATTGTTTTCTTCACAGTATCTCTTTTCAATAACGATTTCCCCACTATTTCCAGCTAATCTTCCTTCATCAAGCGAAATCAGGTTGATTTCATCACGATTTTCCATTAGACGCAAAACAGAACCGTTCTCCAGTGTGATATCAACCGAAAACTTTTGTACAATATGAATTCCTAAATTGCGCAATGAATTTTCCTGCGCTTGCGTCAGGGGAAAAAGCATTGTAAACTCACCGCTTTCCACAAGGTTTTTTTCTGCCGATTTCCTGCTTCCCGCAATAATATTTTCTGCTGCTCCCACCACTGCAACCACAATGTACATCCCCATTACAATCATCAAAAACAAGGCAAGCCAACGCCAAAAATTATCCTTCAAATCCCGAAAAATGCGCTTTCCCAACACTTTGTTCATTATAGATCCTCCAACTCTGCCGCCTTTACGCGAACCTCATTTATATAATCTTTCTTAATTAATCCATCCTTTATGGTAATTACCTTGTGAACCATATTCTTTATTGCATTATTATGCGTCACAATAAGCATGGTAGTGCCATATATCTCATTAATCTTTTCTAACAACATCAGAATATCACGCGAAGTCTTTGAATCAAGGGCACCTGTCGGCTCATCACAGAGCAAAAGCTTCGGATTTTTAATCAGCGCCCGTGCAATAGCACACCGTTGCTGCTGCCCTCCCGATAACTGCGGTGGGAATTTATCACTGTGATTGGATAATCCCAATATTTCCAATAATTCATCGAGATCAAGCGGATGTTCAGAAAGATATTCGCACACTGCAATATTCTCCCGGACAGTGAGATTGGGTATCAGATTATAAAATTGAAAAATAAAACCAAGGCTGACACGGCGATAATCAGAAAGGGCATCCGGTCTTAAACCTGCAATTTCAATTCCATCTACCTGAACTGAACCGGAATCCATTGTATCAAGCCCGCCAATACAATGAAGCAACGTAGATTTCCCGCTTCCACTTGTCCCTTGTATGACACACATCTGACCGCGTTCCACTCCCATAGTAATCCCTTTTAATACTGGGGTATAACCTGTATCCTGCCCATAACTTTTTTTAAGATCTGTAACCTGCAAATACATAATATACTCCTTTCTTTATTATCAGCAAAGAATTCATTTTTCCACTTATAAACTTACCGGAAAACCATTGTCAAAAGTTATATTTTTCTATGAATTTATATATCCTATGCCGTTTTAAAGGCAACATAACAATGTTATGTTAACTCTGGAAAATATGCCGCACCATCGTGCAGCATATTTTTCTCAATCCTCGAGAACCAATTCCATCCAGCTATCAACTAGAGAATCCATAATACGGCTTATGATTAAAAGTGCCTTGCCTTCATTTTGCTCATGGGTAAGTAGATGGATAAATGCATCAATAATCATATGAGCAAGCCAATGTAACATATATGTATTTATATGTTTCTTTGGTGTAGCCTGCAGCATATTTTCTGCCACAACAAGGTAATTTTTTTCCACCATATCAACCATCTCATCAACACAATTTTCATATCGTGAACCCTGCGATTTTGTAAGCAGCAAAACAAATGAACTGTAATTTATATAGATATGATGAACCAGCATAGCAGATAGATCATTATGGTCGCCGCTGGTATGGGAGTATGTCTTAGAATGCGACAACTGTTCCCTTTCCGAGTTAAAATGTGTCACCAAAAGCTCCTTCAACTCCCCAAGCGGTGGCTCAACTATCGCGCCGAACAAATCTTCTTTATCCCGAAAAAAGAAATACAATGCCCCCGTTGTAACTCCCGCATTTGCACAAATCTTACGCAGGGAAGCCTTCAAATAACCATTTTCAAAAAACTCTGCCCTCGCACTTTCGATTAAGCGTTTCTTTGTTTCATTCTCCTCTCTCAAAATACCACTTCCTTTAACATAACACTGCTATGTATTCTTGTTTTATCACAATCTTTTCTATTTGTCAAGAGGTACTTTCTTTTTTGGGACATACTTTTATCATATCCTTTGCTTAACCGATATTCCATACTGTTTTGTTTTTGCTTATCCCTTCTTAAATCATTATATTTCCATACTCTTTTTTTCTTTGTAATGCAAAAGGAGGACTGGTAACAACCAAATCAATACTTTCATCCGCTATCTCTTTTAGTAACTCAAGGGAGTTGCCACAAACGCACTGCCCTATACTGGTTGAATATCCAGAATAATTATCAAATATATTCCCGAACATGATAATCTTTAATCCCTCTCACATTTTCCAAAACTCGACTTCATCATAAACAAATTCCCGTTTCACAGAATCATGAAAATTTTCAACGGGATAATCCGCCGGTATCAGTTCCACCCGGCGAACCGCCAAATCATCGCTTCCATTCTTATAATAAATTCCCCTCGAAAAACGAAAAGTATTTTTAATCATATAATTTCTATTATTTTCCGAATCAAAACTTCCCCCATTATAGGATGCGTCCTGATTAGGAAAGATTGGTTTATCGGCAATAAGCATTTCTCTTAAACGCTCAAGAGAAATATATTCCCCATCTGAATCCCTATAAAATAACCGCGAAGTAGGATCCAGCATGATTCTTTTTCCCGATGGCATCAAACAATCCACAACAACATGACAGTCGTCAAAAGGATCTTCGTATGGCATACAGGTGATATGCCGCGCTTTCACTGAAAACAAGCGTAGAAGGGAAGCTAATAAAATGGCAAGCCCACGGCAATTTGTCTTCCCGTCATTTTTTTCACAAAATTTAATAATATCCTCAATTTTACGTCCGGATGACATTCCGCCGCTCCCGTTGTGTCCGAAATGATCACATACAAAACCCAGTATTTTAAAAACCACATCATCCGTACTTACATCAATATCCTTTATATACTCCGCAAGTCCGTACTTTGAAAGAATATCCGGCCATTCGCCGCCAAGCACGTACTCCGTTCCATATGGTTCTTTTGGTATTCTGCTGTATGCCGCATATTTTTTGAGCAGATCAATCCTTTTTTCCTTTGTACCAGGTACATATTCTTCCACAGGAATAAATACATATGGCTTATCCTCTGGTTCGCTCGAAACAAGGGTATAGTAAACCGGAGTATCCTTTCCAAACTGCGTACAATATCCCTCCAGCTGATTATCTACCAACTTAACATGATAGACTATACGGTATGTTTCATCGTTAATTTCATAACAAAGATAATTATCCTTTTCATAAACACAGTTCGGTTCAAAATTATAATGTCCAGAAGAAGTAAACGACATTTTCATCCTAAGAGGAGTTTCATCAAAAATATTCAGGGTTTCTCCCCTATCTTCCTTATACCATTTTCCAATTAACCGCTTATCCATATTTCTTTCCCCTTCTTTTCAGTCCGCTTATAAACCTTTCGCCCGGATTGCCTCTAATGCATCAAATGCTCCTGCAACCGCCCGCTCCCTTGTTGTGTATTTATTCGGACAAAACTGATTATCAATTGCATACTTCCAATTATTTCCATCCTTTATGTTATGGTAAAGCACTATCACATGGTCATCTAATTTCAAGTATTCGTTGCCTTTCTTTGACTGCTTCCACTCGCGCTTCAAAAAATTCACTCGCCTTGCCTGCCGGTTTTTAAATTCTGCTTCTCTCTGTCTTGCCCCTGCAATATCCCCCTCCATTTTGCCCGCACAAATACAGCCCGCGACCAGATTTCGATATTGTGGGTGTTCCATATGATGGGCATAGCGGATAATCTGGTAACCGCACATTTCACAGATACCGGAAGGCTGACCCAAATCCGATATACCGGTACAGATCCAGCCTGTCTTTGGAACATTCTCCTTTTTCCAGAGATTCGGACTGTTTTCTTTCAGGGCCTTCAGACGCGCATCCTGCGCAGCAACCTTATTTGTCTTTGTTTCAGACGGATAAAAAACTTCCTCCTCCGCCTTATTTTGTTCTGTTTCTTCCGGTTGATTCTCCTTCCAATCTAATGCATCTGTAATTTCTTTTTCCCGTGCCCTTCCTTCTTCAAGTGCCCGCGCAAGTTCCTGTTCCACCTTTGCCTTTACTTCGGACTCTGCTATTTTTACTACCGCTGTAGGCTCCGGTTTTACTTCCCCCACCATCCCCACAGCTTTT
>CAMWUU010000325.1 GCA_947177515.1 uncultured Lachnospiraceae bacterium | reverse complement strand
AAAATAATTGTCAAAGAAAGTAGACAAGAGGTCAGAAATTTAGTAATATTATATAGAATGGAAATATTCAATCCGACCGTGGAAAAGGAAATATAAATTTTACAAAAAGGACTTGAGGTGGAAAAATGGACATAGCTTCTTTGGTTGGTCTTTTAATGGCCGCAGTATTGGTTGTTTATGGTATTGTAGCGAAGGATGGTTTTGGCGCGATGATGGGGTTTTTGGATTTTCAGTCCGCGCTTATCACATTCGGTGGTGCGTTCATGGGTATCATGGTAACGCAGACATCCATCCCGGTGTTTGTCCAGAGGCTCAAATCGATCTCCCTGATTTTCAAGGTTCATGCGATTAATGAGCTAGAAACAATCCAGACGGTCATCAAGCTCTCGAATGTTGCCCGCAAGGACGGTCTTTTGCAGCTTGAGGAGATGGCAAATGGCATGGACGATGCTTTTATGAAAAAAGGCCTGCTCCTAATCGTCGATGGTACGGACCCGGAGCTTGTCCGGAGCATCCTGGAAACAGAACTTTCAAGTATTGAGGAGAGGCATAAGGCAAATATCGGTTTCTGGGAAGCGCTCGCGGCAGCAGGTCCTGCCTGGGGTATGATTGGTACCCTGATCGGACTTATCAACATGCTTGGTAAGCTGCAGGATATGGCAACGGTAGGTCCGAATATGGCAATCGCGTTGATTACGACACTGTATGGTTCAATGCTTGCCAACTGGATCTGTACCCCGGTTGCAAATAAACTGAAAGAAAATGACGGGGCGGAGTTAAAGCAGAAGGAAATCCTGGTGGAGGGGTTACTTTCCATCCAGGCGGGCGAGAACCCACGTGTTATTGAAGAGAAATTAAAATCATTCCTTGCGCCGAACCGCAGGGAAGAATTGAATGCCGGTGAAGGTGGTGAGGACGTTGGCTAGAAAGAAGAAGGAGGAAGGCGGTGTCCCGGCCGGAACGCCCGCGCCATGGATGGCAACCTTCTCCGACCTGATGAACCTGCTGTTATGTTTCTTCGTCCTGCTGTTCGCAATGTCGAGTATTGACGAGGCGAAGCTGGAGGAACTGGCCAATGTGCTTTCAAGCCGCCTAAGTTTTTTTGATGGGGGGCAGACCTCCATCGGGGAAGGGCAGTTGATCAGCACGGGCGCAGCACAGTTAACCCAGATTGACCAGTATGTCAACAGCATGGGGCAGACCTCAGAAGATAAGGATGGGGAAGAGGCTTATGACCGTGTCGGGGAGGCTGTGGAGGAGGCGAACCGGCAGGAAACGGAGAAGATGTATGACGAAGTTTCGGAGTTTAGCAGCAAATACAACCTAGACGGCTACATAGATATTGGGATTGACGAGGAAGCGGGAAGATATATCACGATTGAGATCAGCGGGAATTACCTCTACCCGTCCGGCAGCGCGCAGCTTACCAATGATGCGCTTCCGATTTTCTCTAGGGTTGGGGATATTTTACAGAAGTACGAAGGATACCGGATTGCCGTGATCGGCCATACGGATAATGTACCAGTGCAAAGGGGCGGCAAGTATGACAGTAATATGGAGCTTTCCTCGGCGAGAGCCAGTGTGGCGGCAAAGTACCTGATCGATAACAAGGGGATCGACCCGGCGAATATTGAATGGGTGGGGAAAGGGGAGTATGTCCCGATCGCGGATAATTCGACGGAGGCCGGACGCACGCAGAACCGCAGAATTGAGATCAGGGTTTACAATTCCCTGAATTCAAATTGATTGATGGAGGTATGAGATGAAGAAGAATATATTGACAGTTATAATCTTAGCGGCAACGCTTGTGAACCTGACACTCTGCGGGGTAATGCTTTTTGTGTATCTGCCGAACGCGCAGAAGATGAATGCAATGATAACAAAAATCTGCCAGGTGATTGATCTGGAACTTGAGTCGCCGATTCCAAAGGAGAAGGAGGAGGAGGTACTTCCGCAGGATCTTGAGCCGATCTTGGTTGCGGAGGAGATGACGATCCAGTTGACAAAGGGAGCGGATGGGAAAGTGCATCATGTCCGCCTGAATGTATCGCTTGTCCTAAATAAAAAAGCGGAAGACTACAAGACAATCCAGCCGCTGATAGAGCCACAGAATGCCCGTATTAAGGAGATTATCCAGGATTCGGTCGGCGAGCTGACGTATGAGAACCATTTAGACAGCAAGGAACTTGTAAAAGAAGAAATTCTTAAACTTTTACAGGAAGAATTTAATACAAAATGTATCTACCGCATTGACTTTAGTTCCTATTTAGGTATATAAAATCTAAATGAAGCATTGGCTTTAACGTTGAGTATCCAGAAAGAATAGAGGTCAAGTATGGGCGATATCTTATCACAAAGTGAGATAGACCAGCTACTCCATGCGCTAAGTAGCGGGGAACTCGACGCGGAGGAACTTAAGGACGACGGTGCGAAGTCGGTCAAAAATTACGATTTTGAGCGCCCGTCCAAATTCTCCAAGGAGCATTTGAGAACACTTGAAAATATTTTTGAGCATTTTGGGAGGTTGCTTTCAACCAACCTCCCTGGCTACCTTCGCAAGAACGTATCCGTGGAGGTTATGAACTCGGAGGCTGTCATTTATCAGGAATTTACAAACGCATTATCAAATCCGGTGCTGCTTGGCATCGTGGATTTCTCCCCATTAGAGGGGAGCATTATAATCGAGCTGGCGCAGAATCTTGGATATGCGATTGTGGACAGGATGCTTGGAGGCGAGGGGAACCCACTCGAGAAATCGAGGGATTTTACCGAGATTGAGCTTGCCATAATCGAGCGCATTTACAATGTTATTACGAACCTGCTGCCGGAGCCGTGGGTGAATGTTGTCCATATCGAGCCACGCCTAACACGTATTGAAACGAACTCCCAGTTCGCACAGATCATACAGCCATCTGAAATGGCCGCCATTGTGACGATGAATGTCCGGATTGGTGTGGTGGAAGGCATGATGAATGTTTGTATCCCATATAGCTGTGTGGAGGATGTGATTGATAAGCTGAATACCAAGTTCTGGTATGCTTCAATGCAGACCTTAGACAATGAAAACTACAGGGATGTAATCGAGGTGATGATCGCGAGGGCAAGGATTCCTGTCCGCGCGGTGCTAGGCAAAAGTACCATCTCCTTAAACGACTTGCTGAATATGCAGAAGGGTGACATTATCAAGCTGAACTCAAAGGTGGAGGACGAGCTGAGTGTCTATGTTGGGAATATTAAGAAATTTACTGCATTGCCGGGTTCATCCTCGGATTCCTACGCAGTGAAGATATCATCAATAATAAGAGAGGAGGAGTAGGAGCGCCATGGATGGAATGTTATCACAGGAAGAGATTAACGCTTTGTTGGCGGGGATGGAAACTTCGGGTGCGGGTGAGCCGGAGCCGGAGGGAAATGCTACAGCTCCGGCGAGGGTGATACCAAATGCGGATGAAGAATTAAATGATGCGGAAAAGGACGCTGTCGGGGAAGTTTCCAATATCAGTATGGGAACAGCGGCAACAACTCTTTTTTCTCTGGTAAACCAGAAGGTGAATATCACAACACCGGTTGTTACTTATACAACATGGGATGATCTGATTAAGAATTATGACAGACCGTGCGTTTTTATTCAAATTTGTTATAAAGAGGGGTTGGATGGCAATAACATCCTTGTGTTGAAGGAAAGTGATGTAAAGATTATCACGGACTTGATGATGGGAGGGGACGGCACCAACACGGACGGGGAGCTTTCCGAATTGCACTTAAGTGCGATCAGTGAGGCGATGAACCAGATGATGGGTTCCGCCGCGACTTCCATTTCTTCCATGCTGGAACAGAAAGTGGACATCAGCCCGCCAAGCGCGGAACTGGTGGATTTACAGGAAGTGTTAAACGGTTCGGATGTTGCGGAATTCCTGAAAGGGAAATTTGTGAAGGTGGCATTCCGTATGGAGATCGGTACATTGATCGACAGTGAGCTCATGCAGTTGTACCCGTTTGATTTTGCAAGGGATCTGTGCCGGAAATTTATGAAATATACCGGTGCGGATGAGGCACAGGTGGAGGCATTGAACAGCCCGCAGGACCAGCAGGCTGCCCAGCCGGATCAGGCGGGACAACAGATGGCAATGCAGGGTATGCCACAGCAGATGATGAACGGTATGGGTATGCCGCAGCAAATGATGAATGGAATGGGTATGCCGCAGCAGAAGATGAATGGTATGCCTATGCCGCAGATGAAGGTAAAGCGTATCCCACAGCAGATCATGAATTGTATGATTATGCCGAATCAAGAT
>CAMWUU010000324.1 GCA_947177515.1 uncultured Lachnospiraceae bacterium | reverse complement strand
TTTGTTTTATACTCACGAGCGATGAAATTTGCCGCCAGTTCCCGGTATTGTTCGCCCGTGAGTCGGGTTGCCTGGCAAATTTTCGTGATCGTCAGTATAAGCAGCGGATTTTGTATGCGGATAAGGGGGAGCATCGTGTATGCGCATTTGCGTTGGTATCCATTAAGTAATTGGCAGCTTCTTTTCATGCTGCTTGGAGTGTTGTTAGCTTTTATTACAGGAAAATTATTAAACAAAAAACGGAAAGTGAAAAAAGCACTGACGCTGTTTTTTGCCATTGCGGTTTTTGCTTTGGATTATTTTAGTTATGTTCCGGGGTGGAGTTGGGTGGTAAGGGAGCATCCGACATGGAGTTATTTTAAATCGTGGCATGATTTGTTTTCTTTTTTCGAATTAATTTTTTTGCCGTTTGATATTGGTTTTTTGCTTAGTTGGATTGGATATCCTATTATGGGTGGAAAAAAGAAAAACAGCGCAGAAAATACTTGAAAGAAATCATGATAAAAATTAGAAAAAATAATAGGATAAGACTTAGAAACGGAAATCTGCAAATAGAATCCTTGCCGTTCTTGTAAGCTCCGCCCACTGCTTTTTGGTAATGGGTGGAGCTTTATATTTTTATAATATTTGCAGAATCCAAGTGTTTAAGCTCCATGGTTTTTATTGTAGAAAATATTTCGCTGTGCTATAATAGATATGTATATGATTGAGGAACCATCAGGGAGGTTTTTATGGCAGTATTGGGTATTGATCTCGGAACAACAAACAGTCTGGCAGCATACTGGCAGGATGGGAAAGCGTGCCTTGTAGCGGATGAGCATGGGGAGGTGTTGTTTCCGAGTGTGGTTAGTTTTATTGGGGAAGAAGGGCTTGTGGCAGGGGCTGAGGCGAAGAAACGCATTGTAACGCACCGCAAGGAAACGGCTTCTTCCTTCAAGCGTTTTATGGGGACGGACAAAAGATATCAGCTTGGGGCGGCACATTACACGCCGATGGAGCTTTCTGCCATGATTCTTGCGCATATCCGCAGGAATGCAGAATATTTCCTGAAAGAGGAGATTGAGGAAGCCATAATTACTGTCCCGGCGTATTTTAACGATAAACAGCGCAGCGATACGAAAATGGCGGCAAAGATTGCCGGGCTTAAAGTGGAACGTTTGATTAACGAGCCGTCCGCGGCGGCGCTTGCCTACCGCATGGAATGCGGTCAGGAGGACGCGACGCTTCTGGTATTTGATTTTGGCGGTGGGACACTTGATTTATCCTATGTGGAATGCTATGACAATATAATCGAGATTATCGCGGTTGCAGGGGATAATTATCTGGGCGGGGATGATATTGACCGTCTGATCGCGGCATATTTTTGCAGGGAAAACGGACTGGTTATGGCGGATGTGCCAAAGAGGGGAGTACAGAACATAACGGATACGGAAGAGGGTACAAAAACCCGTCTTTCCATTTCGGAGTACGCTGCCCTGATTTCATGTGCGGAGGCTGCGAAATGTAGGCTGGGGCAGGAGGATGAGGTGGAAATAACAGTGGAAGCTGGCGGGAGGGATTATCATGTGAAACTGACGGATGATATTCTTTTTGAAATCTGTATGCCGCTCTTTACGAAAATCAAGAAATTATTTCTGCATCTTTTAAAGGACGCGGGGGCGCGTGTGTCCGACTTAACGGATCTGGTGATGGTGGGCGGTTCCTCAAGGCTTGGCGTGGTAAAACGCTTTTTGACAGAACTGCTTGGGAAAAAGCCAGTCGTACTTGGCGAAACGGACAAGGTGGTTGCAATGGGCGCGGGTGTGTATGCGGGTATCCGCACGCGCAGGGAAGATATCCGCGATATGCTGCTGACCGATGTCTGCCCGTTTACCCTTGGGGTGGAAGTCTGGCGGGGCAGGGGCGATGTGCAGAATGCCCTGCTGCCGATGATTGAGCGCAATTCCACCCTTCCCATGTCCACGCACGAATATCTGGTAACAGTACACGATTACCAGAGTGAAATTCGGGTTGGCATTTATCAGGGCGAGGAATATTACGCGAAGGACAACCTCTTCCTCGGGGAGATTATTATTCCGGTCTATCCAAAGCCTGCGGGGCAGGAAGGGGTGGATGTGTATTTTACCTATGATATCAATGGAATTTTGTATGTGGAAGTGGTAAATTCCCAGAATGTGCGTGAACATATCCTGCTTTTAGGGCAGGAGTTAAGCAGGGAGGAACTTGCACGGTGTCAGCAGCAAATGAAGCAGCTTATGCTCCCGCCGATTATGCGAAAAGAGAATCAGGAACTTCTTGCAAAACTGCAACAGTATTATGGGAACAGTATCGGGGTGCGGCGCGAACAGATTGGCTGGTTTATTAACTGGTTTGTTTATGGACTGCAAAGTAAGAGGTTTTGTGCCATGACGCGGGCGGTAGAAACAGCGAAAAACCAGCTTGCGGCATGGAGAAAGCAGGAGGGGATGGCGGAGGAGGAATTGTTTGATGGGGAGTTAAAACAGCAGTTTGTAAAAGAGTGGGAAGAGATGGGGCTGGAAGAAGAATGAATGAAGGCTGATCTGGGAGATTGGATAAAAGGAAAGAGTTAGAGTAAGAGAATGCTATAGATGGGGGAATAAGTATGAATCAGATATGGGAGGTGCTTGGCATTGCACCGACAAGTGATAAAAGGGCGATCCGTTCCGCGTATTCTGTGCTGGTAAAGCAGTGTCATCCGGAGGAGGATCCACAAGGGTTTCAAAAGCTACACGGGGCATATCAGGCAGCGATGGAGTATGCAGCAAAAAACGAGGAACAGACCGGAAATATCGTTAATTCCGTATGTTTAGCCCAAAACCGGGAAGAAGCCGGGGAAAAAGACCCGCTTACCCCATCTCTTTTGTCACGTCTTGCACAGGTAGAGGAGGACGAACTTTCAAAAAGTATGCATTCCGGTGCTTTAAGGCAATTTTCCGCAATTTTAAATGATCCGAAAAAGTTTCGCAAGGCGGATGAATGGAAAGCGTTTTTCCTGTCGGAAGATTTTTTAAAGGAGCAGTACCAGGAGAGTTTTGCCAACGGAATGTTACAGATCCTGCAGGATTTTTACACAAAGGATCATTTTAATATTGTTCAGATGCCAAGCGGGTTTCTGATGGAACTTGCCATTGCCTACGCACTGGTGTTAAATTCCGGGCAATCGGAAGAGAGGGCAGCAAGTTTTTATGCCCGCGAAGTGGCAGCTTCTATCTGGAATATGCAAAAGGGGGAATATATGCCGGTCAGACTTTTGCTCAAGCCGGAAAATCAGGTGCGTATGTATTCCTTCGCGGATTATATCCGTTTGAAAAATTACAATAGCAGGGGACTTTTGACAAGGCAAAACCAGGAGGAATGGAAGGGATTGATTAGGGGAGGGATGGTAAATCATCTGTATGAGTTAAAAGGCAGGGGAGAGCATGGGATCTATCCGGAAACCAGAAGTGTTTGCCTGATTGAATTATACATTTTCTGGATAAAAATGGATACCGTGCCAAAGTGTATTCTTGAGTATATGTATCAGGAATATAATCTTCGCAGCGTGGAGCATACAAGCACGAGGAAGTATTATGAGCCGTTAAAACAGGCAATCCTTGCACAGTATCCGAACATTGAGGAAGCCCTGTACGGGGAGGAGGGCAGGGCGGAACTGGTTAGTACCTGGTACCGTGCGATGATGAAGATTATTTCGGATAGCGGACGCTACTATGAGGAAACGGAGGAGATAAGGGGACGGGTAAAAGCATTGTTTGAGAGCGGGGAATGGCTAAAGATCCGTTATCTGCCGGAACTGTTCCAGAAAATGGAATTGCAGTTATATGGCCGTTCTGTAATTCCCGCGTCGCTTGCAAAACAACTGATGGAATATTATTCGGACGGGATGGGGGTAATAGAACAGGCGTGGGAGAAGGAACAGGGTGAAGTGATGACCGAAGAGATGATCCATTCGCTCTATTATGGGCGTATGATTATGGATATGCATGGGAGTGTGCCAAGAGTGACACCATACTTTCAAGATGGAAAATTTTGGGAGGTATATAAGGGAGGGGTGGAGAACGAGGGGATGGTTTCTGGAAAAGAGTGTAAAATTATCTGCACCGATTTCTTTTCCGGTTATCCACATGTTCTTAGCAACCAGGATTTCTGGCATTATTTCCTGATGCGGGGATTTGGCTGTCGCAGTGCGCGGATTATAGGAAGGGGGAAACAGCGCCGGAAATATATTGTGGGGGGAAAGGCTTTTTTGTCCACATATATTGAATATCTGTATCAGCC
>CAMWUU010000323.1 GCA_947177515.1 uncultured Lachnospiraceae bacterium | reverse complement strand
CTTTGAAAATGAAAAAAATGATAACCGTTATGTAACGCTTTCTCGGACTGCAAACCTTTCAAGGCAGCTTTCCCTGTTTTTTAAACTGCATATCAACCGGATACTTTTGGAGGGGGGATGCTCCATAAACGGGCAGGATAAGCATCCAAGAAATGTATGTATCTGTTATTCCGGCGGTGATGATCTTTTTATTGTGGGTGCCTGGAATGAGGTGGTGGAACTTGCGGTGGATGTGCGCAGGGCTTTTTCCAAATTTACACAGGAAACCCTGTCGCTGTCCGCAGGAATCGGCCTGTATGAGCATGATTACCCAGTCAGCGCGGGTGCAAAGGAAGTGGCACAACTAGAGGATGCCGCGAAAAGACTGCCGGATAAGAACGCTGTGACAGTGTTTGAAGCGGAATGGAAGGGAATAAAGATAATCAAAGGGGAGAAAAAGGAACGGAAAGAAAAAAGGGGAACGTATTACTGGAGGGAATTTGAAGAGGAAGTTTTGGGGGAGAAACTGAAGGTGCTTCGTGAATTCCTGCAGGGTTCAGAAGATCGGGGAATGAGCTTTATTTATAATTTGTTAGAGCTGCTTAGAAGTCCGGAGGAAAAAATTAATTTTGCCCGGTATGTCTATATCCTGTCGCGCTTAGAACCCGGCAGGGAAGCAAAACCGGAGAAAAAAGAGGCGTACCTTAACTTTACAAAGAAAATGTATCCGTGGTATAAGAAGGAGGAAGACCGCAGGCAATTGATTACAGCAATCTATCTGTATGTTTATCTGAACAGGCAAAAGGAGGAACCAAGTCATGAAGGGTAATGAGCAGGGTTATACGGGGCAGAGAAGACCGGGGGGATCTAATAATCGGGGATTTAACCCAGGCAGCAGGGATTTTAACGAGAAGAAAAAAGAGCGGGTGATTACCGTGGAAAATTATGTGGAGGAAGCGGAGGATGTAATCAGGGAGATAAGGCAGGAGAGGGACAGGGAAAAGGAACTGACTACAACAAAGCTTAGAAACCTGCTGGCATTGTCTTCCGATATTTACAATATGGTAGTGCACCAGAACAGTGATAAGCTTACGGAGGAAATAAAATCAAGGATTGAGTACCTGAGAGTGCGTTTCCTGTACGAGGCAGGCAGGGACGAAGGGGTAAGGGGATTGGTGGAAAATGCCAATTTACTCGGGGTGTTAAAAAATATCAAAGGGAGCAAAAAGAATTATATCTTGTTTAACCGGTATATGGAAGCGCTGGTGGCGTTTCACCGATATCTTGGCGGTAAGGATTGATCTTAGGGAGTCTGGAAAGGAGAAGCTATGTACGCGAAAATTGAGATTACAGGAATGATCGAAGTAAAGACGGGTATGCATATTGGGGGATCCTCCGCTTTTGCGGCAATCGGGGCGGTGGATTCGCCGGTGATTAAGGATGTGAGGTCGGAGCTGCCCATGATACCGGGAAGTTCGCTAAAGGGGAAAGTGCGCACCCTGCTTGCAAGGGAATACAATACGGATATAGTGAAACCGGATGAGGATGCCGATTGCCTTATAAGGCTTTTTGGATGTGCAAAGGCGGGTCAGGATGGCAGGGTGAGAAGAAGCAGAATACTGATATCCGATATGTTCCTGACAAACGAAGAGGAATTGCGGGAACAGGGGCTGCAGGTTATGACGGAGGTAAAATTTGAGAACACGATTAACCGGGCAACGGCAGTTGCAAACCCGAGGCAGATTGAGAGGGCAATCAGGGGTTCAAAATTCGGGCTTGATATGATTTATGAAGTGGAAAAGGAAGATGAGGTGGTGGAAGATATTAAGCTGTTAGCGGAAGGATTTCGTCTGCTGCAATATGATTATCTGGGGGGCAATGGTTCCCGCGGGTATGGTAAAGTTATGTTCCGTCATGTGGAGGCGGATGTTGTAGTTGGCGAAGTGAAGGAAGAGATAATATCGGAATGCAATAGGATTCTTCAAAATATTGATATGTTAAATCACAATGCGTCTAATGAAAAGCCGGCGGTTGGGTAAAGGAGCGGGATTATGGAGTATAAAGTGTATAAATTAATATTCCAGGGGGCGGTTCACTTCGGGCTGCGGAATTTAGAAGACGGGGAGGGAACTTTCTGTGCGGATACTCTTTTTTCAGCGCTCTTCCAGGAGGCGGTGAAAATGGGGGAGGAAACAAGGGAACGCCTGCTGCGCTATGTGAAGAACGGGGAACTGCTCTTTTCGGATGCTTTCCCTTTTATGAGAGATGTATATTATCTGCCAAAACCAATGAAACGGGTGATAACGAAAGAAGAGCACGGGGATTCTGTGAAGAAAAAAAAGTTTAAGAAATTGAAATATATCCCGGTGGAAGATTTTGGAATCTATTTACAGGGAAAGTTTGATGTAGATAAGACTGAGGTTATAAATGAACTGGGGGATTTTCAAATGAAAGTATCCGCTTCTGTCCGCGGTGAGGAGAAGACGGTACCTTACCGGGTGGGAAGTTATTTTTTCCGGGAAGGGAACGGGCTGTATTTTATTGTCGGTTATCGGATGACGGAGGGATTAGAACTGGTGGAATCCCTGCTTGAGAGTCTTGCCCTGGTTGGGATTGGAGGAAAGAGGACTTCCGGAATGGGAAAGTTCCGGTTGGACTTTGGTAAGATGCCGGAAGAATTGCAAAAAAGGCTTAAGGGGGAGGGAGGGACTTATATGACGCTGTCGCTGTCGCTTCCAAGGGAGGACGAGCTTTCGGAGGCATTAGACGGAGCAGAGTATCTGCTTAGCAAGAGGAGCGGATTTGTGGATTCTGTCGGGTATGCGGATAAGCAGCAGAGAAAAAGGGATTTGTATGTCCTTCGGGCGGGTGCATGTACGAAAATGAAATTTCAGGGGGATGTATACAATGTGGCTGGGGAAAACGGCACTCATCCAGTATACCGCTATGCAAAACCAATGTTTCTGGAGGTGGAAGTTTGAAAGCAAACACTGAGTTTCTGGTTGGTATGCCCGCTAAAGAGGGCAGGGGGGTGGGGGTATGGTACAGAATTTAAAATGTTATCGGGTAACAATGCGGACGTTGGGACCTGTCTTTGTGGGCAGTGGCAGGGAGATTGGGAAGAAGGAATATGTGTTTTTAAGCCGTGGCAAAGTCGGGATTCCTGATATCAAAAATCTGTATGAAGAAATGAGAAGAAGGGGGATTGGAAATCTTTTTGAGGACTATTTACTTGGTGAGGATAAGAGCAGTTTGGATAAGTGGATGGCGAAACAGAAGATTAAGGTGGCTGAGATTGGATCAGCAATCCGATATACAATAGATTGCGGGGATAAGATTATAGAAACTGGAAAAACCTTGCAGGTTATGGAGTGTATCAAGGATCCTTATGGAAAGCCGTATATTCCGGGAAGTTCATTGAAAGGGATGTTCCGAACCATATTGCTCGGGGCGGATCTTCTGCATTCCCCACAGAAATATCAGGATGTAAAGCAGGAACTTTTGCAGAGTGTGGAGAGGAAAGAACGGAAAACTAAGTATTTGAAAAGGGATATTGCCGAACTGGAGGCAGTGGCTTACCGGATATTACGCAAGGATCCCAAACATCCGAAGGATGCAGTGAATGATGTACTGCAAGGTTTTGTTGTCAGCGATAGTGAACCGCTGTCCGAGGAAGATCTTGTGCTCTGCCAGAAGGTGGATTTACATACTAGGGGCAAAGAAAAGGCGATTTCGATTTTGAGGGAATGCATCAAGCCGGATACCAAGATTACATTTACCATTACCGTGGATGCTAAAGTATGTCCTTTGACGGAGGAGAAGATATTGGGGGCGGTTAAGGATTTTATTGGAAGCTATTATAAAAATTTTTCATCCGCATTTCCGGGGATTCGGGTACCGGGTGAAAAAGAAGTTTTTTTGGGTGGCGGATGCGGGTTTGTTACAAAGACAGTTTTGTATCCTCTTCTGGGGAAAAGGCTGGGGATGGAAACGACGCAGAAGGTGTTTAAGAATACCGGTGTCCAGGACAAACATAAACATGCTTATGACAAGGAATATGGAGCATCTCCGCACACACTTAAATGCACCAGGTATAATGGAAAAAATTACCAAATGGGACGATGCAGGATTGAGCAACTGGAGTGTATCGGGGAAGGTTTCGCGCGCTACCGATAAATACTGGGATTGTGGGCTTTTGAGTTGTCTTTTTGGCTGCTGAAATAATGTAAAATATTTTTCCCCCGCAAAGTCGTGCGGGTCGCGTATAAACATCTCCGAGCCCCCGAGACTCCAGAGCCGCGGGGCTGGGGGAGGGGGGGGGGGAAAA
>CAMWUU010000322.1 GCA_947177515.1 uncultured Lachnospiraceae bacterium | reverse complement strand
CTTGTTTGCAAGAATTATCCTGACCACAGTAATTTGGCAGCAAATCTTCCCGACCGGAACCTGGAATGACTGCCCCTGTCATCATGCTCTTCCAAAAAAATGATGGGAGCCACACAGAGGAAATGGCAGATTATGTTATTGACTGTGAAGGTGTCACTGGCACAATTATGCGGCAGCTTACCGGAAGGAAACCGGACTATATTATAACTTATCAGACCTTTAACCACGGAAGCATCCGTCTTGACCCCCATTATTTTTACGCTTATCTCCAACCGGAACTGTCTGAATATGATGCATGGTTCAATGTGAAGGACGACCTGCTGGTGCTTGGCATTTCCGTCAAAAATAAAAATCGGGAAGGGGATTACTATGCACAGTTTTTGCGCTATATGAAGGAGCAACACGGGCTTATGATCGATCGCGAGGAAAAAGCGGACCGCTGGCTGCTGCCGCGCGTAGAACCGGGCTGTCCCATCCATTATGGGGTTGGCCGCGTGCTTTTTGCCGGCGAAACGGCTGGTTTCCTAAACCCGATGGGTGAGGGAATCTCTGCGGCGATGGAAAGTGCGTCCTGCGCAGCCACTGCGCTCTTACAGCATTTTTCGGATCCCCAGGAAGTTCTTTCATCCTACCAAAAAAGCACGGAGGCACTTTCCTGCTATATGAAACGCCAGTGGAGCCTGGTGGGGGGAATGGCAAAAACTTTTTCTTACATGCGATGATTCCCACAAATCGAACAGGGGGTACTTTTTTCCCCTAAAAGTTCTTCCACATGCCCGCATGTAGAAAAAGGGCTGCCACTGCTGCGGTCTTTAACCGCCTGCATGGCAACCCTTTTTGTTATTCAGCTATATATATCTGTTATAATATAAAACCGGAAAATTAGAAAATTCTCCATGCACAGATGAAATTACTCTTCCACCATGCACCCAGTGAACGGTACACAATCTTGCCGCTACTCGAGGAGGCATCATAAACCATACCATTCCCTGCTGCGATACCGACATGTCCCCTTACGACTACAATATCGCCCGCCTTGATATTTGAAAAACTCGTGATCTTCTGGTATTTGCCAATCGTGCGCCAGCCATAGGATGTTACATAACTCTGCTTGATACCAACCTGATTTAAGCACCAGTAAACATAACCCGAACAATCAAATGCATTCGGTCCCTTCGCGCCATAAACATATGGCTTTCCGAGTTTTGATTTTGCTACTTTCAAAAGAGCTGAAACACTCGCACTTCCCGTGTTCACACTTGAAGAAGAGGAAGACGAACTGTTAGAGCCGGAGGAGGAACTGCCCTTATTGCTGGAAGAGGAGGACGAACTTCCACTGCTGCTTCCCTGCGAGCCTCCATTAGCCCTTACCGGATCCCCGCTGGTAAGCTTTGCCATCGTCTTCATGCCAACATTTCCGTCCACCGTCAGGCCATTCTTCTTTTGGAACGCCTTAACTGCTTCCTCCGTTACCTCACCAAAATATCCGGTACAATTTGAGGAAGACATATAACCATATTTTGCAAGGAGTTCCTGGACACGTTTCACCGTATCCCCGCTCTCACCGATCATCATACCATTGGCAACTGCATCGGAACCATTCAGCACCTGCATGGTCGTTGGTCCTAGGAAACCGTCCACCACAAGGTCATTCCTGGACTGGAACTGCTTTACGGCTGCCACGGTATCATTGCCGTACTGCCCATCCGGCTTTGTCGTAAGATATCCCAGCTCCTTTAAGCGTTCCTGGCAGGCAAGCACCACTTCGCTCTTGTCCCCGTAAGAAACAATATTTGCCTTCGCCGTTTCACTATAGAGCATTTCCATCGTGTCATGTCCTACTTTACCGTCAGCAGCAAGACCGTTGTTCTGCTGCATCTGTTTAACTGCTGCCTCGGTAACATCACCAAAATGCCCGGTAACATATTCTGATTTCGCAAGATAACCCATTTCGTAAAGCCTTCGCTGGATGCGCTTGATATCATCGCCGTCCATCCCTGCTTTAGCAAGGTAATATCTTGCATCATCGGAAAACAGAAGCTGCCTTGTTTCTGGTCCGATAATACCATCCTGCTTCAATTCATGCTGGCGCTGGAACATCTCCACTGCTTTTGCCGTGATGGAACCATAATACATAGTAGGCTCCGAATAGTCCATAAATCCGAGATCCATCAAACGTTGCTGGATATCCGCAACTGAACTATGTGAAACTCCCTGGGTATAAAACTCAGGAGCAGGCTCCTCATCGACAATCCCTTCGCCCTCACCTGGCAGGTAAAGATTATCATCCGAACCAACGCCCGGATTACCCGTGATATCAACTGGGACATAAGGATCCTGTGTCTGTCCGTCCCCGTCTGAAATATCCCCCGGCTCTCCCGTTCCATCCAAGTTTGCAGCCATACCATCTGAAGGCTGGTTCCCATCTTCCCCACCAGGCAAGGTATCCCCCACCCCATCTGGATTTTCAGATGGGGTTCCATCTAGATTTTCTGATGGGGTTCCATCCCCATCCGCGGCGGGCGCGGTTCCTGCCCCATCCATGCCATTTGTGGGAACTTTATCCGGCTCCCCCGTTATATCTCCATCCATCTCCCCACTGCTGCGCAAACCATCCTGCATCGCAAAAAGATTTGCATAAAGGGATTCTCCCCCTCCTGAATAGATTCCCCTGAAAAGTTCCCCCCCTGCCGCGAACGAAGCCGCCAGCCGGTATTTCCCGACAGGCATCCCCGTTTCACTTGCATATGTAATGGCTCCAGCCGCTGCAATATCAAGGATATTCCCGTTTTTTACATCCTTACCGCCCGTAGAACCCAACCGAAAATCAGAACAAACACCAACAAAAAACACTGCTGCCATCGCTGCCGAAATCCCTACTGCCTTTTTCTGCTTCCGCATGAATCTCCTCCATTTCTTAAATCATCACGAACCGCCCTCTACGGTCTATATACCAACTTTTGGAATTATTTCAGAATTGTGAACTAAATTGTTACGATAATATTACAAAATTCCCGAGTTATATTCTACACCGATTGAACGAAGAAAGCAAGTGAAATTTCAAAATTATGTCGATTTCCTTAAATCCCCAGTATTTTTTCCGGAAAAATACAGTTTTTTAAGATTATCCTGCATAATATTTTTTGTACAGCAGGTACCAACCCCTCCCGATAAACAGCATTTCATATTTCATCCTAATCAACCACGATACACGATAAGTCCAGCCGATTAACCGGTTTGTATTAAAGGATCCCATCACCTGATAATAGATAGACTATTGGACATAGAAAAGGGGTTGGCATGCCGCACAACAGGAATGCCATATTAGGCATACCCTTTTGCGGCGAGCCAACCCCATCAAAATTTATCCGGCAAAATATGCCACGCCGGACTCAAATATATATTGATTCTGCTCCCCGGAAATATTTACCGCAACCGCATCGCCCCTGCGCTCGGAATGTGCCATCTTGCCAAGTACCCTTCCATCCGGGCTTGTGATGCCTTCAATCGCATAGTACGATCCGTTCGGGTTAAATGCTTCCTCCATCGTCGGATTGCCGGAAAGATCAACATACTGTGTCGCGATCTGCCCGTTTACCGCAAGTTTTTTAATCCACTCTTCGCTCGCTACGAAACGTCCCTCGCCGTGCGACGCAGGAATCGAATAAATCCCGCCAAGTTCCGCTTTCATCAGCCAAGGCGACTTGTTTGTTACCACCTTTGTATAGACGGACTTTGATATATGCCGGCCGATATTATTTGTTGCAAGTGTCGGGGAATCTGCCTGCTGCGCCGTGATTTCGCCATAAGGCACAAGCCCCAGTTTGATGATCGCCTGGAAACCGTTGCAAATACCGAGCACCAAACCATCGTTTTTCTTTAGCAGGTCATTCACCGCATCCGCAATGCGCCCGTTACGGAAGGCTGTTGCAATAAACTTGCCGGAGCCGTCCGGCTCATCGCCTGCTGAGAATCCGCCCGGGAACATTAAAATTTGCGCCTCCCGGATGGCCTTTTCAAACGCCTCCACGGATTCGCGGATACACTGCTCATTCAGGTTCTTAAATACAACTGTGTTTACAATAGCACCTGCACGCTCAAATGCCTTCTGTGTATCATACTCACAATTTGTTCCCGGGAATACAGGGATAAAAACACGCGGTTTTGCAACGCGGTTTTTTGCTGTATAGATGGTCTTCGCGTCAAACAGCTTTGTTTCAAAAGTCTGCGCCTCATCCACCGCATTAGAATGCATTGGGAATACTTTCTCAAGTGTATTTTCCCAGGCTTCGAGTGCTTCGCTTATTGGCACAAC
>CAMWUU010000321.1 GCA_947177515.1 uncultured Lachnospiraceae bacterium | reverse complement strand
GGTGGATGCATTTGGCTCCACGCTTGAGGAGGCGAAATATAGCGACCTGATTTTGCATGTGGTGGATGCTTCGGAAGAGGAAGCTGAAACGCAGATGCATGTGGTTTATGAAACGCTTTACCAGCTTGGAATCAAGGATAAAACAGTGGTTACAGTCTTTAATAAAATGGATCTGGCAGATCCTGACCGGGTGTTAAAAGACGGGAGGGCGGATCTTACGGTTCGGATTTCAGCAAAGACCGGGGAAGGCATAGCAGGACTGCTTGACAAGATTGGGGAAATATTGCGGGAAAAACGGATATTTTTGGAAAAAGTTTTTGGTTATCACGAGGTTGGACAGATTGCGCTGGTCAGAAAATACGGACAAGTTTTAACAGAGGAGTACCGTGGGGACGGGATTTATGTGAGTGCCTACGTGCCAAGGGAACTGTACCACTCTCTTCTGGGAGAATGAAAAATGTCGAAAAACCACAAGATGTTGTGGTTGTAAGCGTAAGTACAAAATATATGATGTAGTGAACCTTGACGAACAGGATGGGACATGCTACAATAGACAGTGGGCGGACTCTTGCAGGAAAGAATCCGTCCACACTGTGTTTGTGCGCTGCCAAAACAGTGTGGATTGGTAAAAAAAGGCAGTGCAGAAATGAGGATATCATGTTTCAGGTCGTAAAAAGAGATGGGGAGATTGCGGAATTTGATTTGAAAAAAATCGGTGCGGCAATTACAAAAGCGTTTGATGCGACGGGCAAGATGTACAATTCGGATATTATTGACCTTCTGTCGCTGCGTGTGACTTCGGATTTCCAGGGCAAGGTAAAAGAGGGGGCGGTAAATGTCGAGGACATCCAGGACAGTGTGGAGCATACCTTAGAGCAGTCCGGCTACACCGATGTGGCGAAAGCATATATTCTGTACCGGAAGAACCGTGAGAAACTGCGCAACATGAAGTCGACCATCCTTGACTATAAAGAAATTGTAGACAGCTATGTGCGGGAGGAAGACTGGCGCGTAAAGGAAAATTCTACCGTGACCTACTCGGTTGGGGGGCTGATCCTGCACAATTCCGGTTCTATTACGGCGCATTACTGGCTTTCCGAAATCTATGATGCGGAGATTGCACAGGCGCACCGGAACGCAGATTTACATATTCATGACCTTTCGATGCTAACCGGGTACTGTGCGGGCTGGTCGTTAAAGCAGTTGATTAAGGAAGGGCTTGGTGGGATCCCGGGCAAGATTACCTCCGCACCGGCAAAACATCTGTCAACGCTGTGTAACCAGATGGTCAATTTCCTTGGCATTATGCAGAATGAGTGGGCGGGTGCGCAGGCATTCTCCTCCTTTGATACCTATCTTGCACCTTTTGTAAAGGTGGATGGGCTTTCTTACGGGGATGTGAAACAGTGCATCCAGTGTTTTGTCTACGGCGTAAATACGCCGAGCCGCTGGGGGACGCAGGCTCCTTTTTCCAATATCACATTGGATTGGACGGTGCCGGATGACTTAGCGGAATTAAACTGCATTGTCGGCGGCAGGGAAGTTGATTTTAAATATAAGGACTGCAAAAAAGAGATGGATATGGTCAATAAGGCCTTTATCGAGATTATGATTGAAGGGGATGCAAACGGGCGCGGCTTCCAGTACCCGATTCCGACTTATTCCATCACCAAAGATTTCGACTGGTCGGACACAGAGAATAACCGTCTGCTTTTTGAGATGACCGCAAAATATGGGACTCCATATTTTTCTAATTATATCAACAGCGATATGAAGCCGAGCGATGTGCGTTCCATGTGCTGCCGTCTGCGTCTTGACCTGCGTGAACTGCGCAAAAAGACAGGCGGGTTCTTTGGCAGCGGTGAGAGTACCGGGTCAGTGGGGGTGGTAACATTGAATATGCCACGCATCGCCTATCTGGCATCGGATGAGAGGGACTTTTTTGTGCGGCTTGACCGCATGATGGATCTTGCTGCACGCTCGCTTAAGGTCAAACGGGAGGTAATTACAAAGCTGTTGAATGAGGGACTTTATCCTTATACAAAGCGCTACCTTGGTACTTTTGCCAATCATTTTTCCACGATTGGCCTGGTTGGGATGAATGAGGTCGGTTTAAATGCACGTTTTCTTGGACAGGATATGACACACCGGGCAACACAGGAATTTGCCGTGAAGGTGTTAAATCATATGAGGGAGAGATTAAGTGATTATCAGGAACAGTACGGCGATCTTTACAATCTGGAAGCGACACCGGCAGAGTCGACGAGCTACCGCTTAGCAAAACATGATAAAAGCCGCTTCCCAAATATCAAAACCGCGGGGAAGGAAGGGGATGCACCGTATTACACAAACAGTTCCCATCTTCCGGTCGATTATACGGATGATATTTTTGCGGCGCTTGATATCCAGGACGAATTGCAGACGCTCTATACTTCGGGAACGGTGTTCCATGCTTTCCTCGGTGAGAAACTTCCGGATTGGCAGGCAGCAGCAAAGCTGGTTCGCGCGGTTGCGACAAATTACAAGCTGCCATACTATACCATGTCACCAACTTATTCCATCTGCCGCAAACATGGATATCTATCCGGAGAAGTTTTTTCCTGCCCGGAATGTGGCGCGACGACGGAGGTTTACAGCCGTATTACCGGCTATTACAGACCAGTTCAGAACTGGAACGTGGGTAAATCACAGGAATATAAGAACCGGAAGGTTTATGATATTGGAAAGTCTTCATGGGAAAAACAGGAAGACGGGGTGCTGGCAGAAATCCCGCTGGATAAAAAGAGTGAGCCGGATTGTCGTCTTTTGGATGGCATTTATCTTGTGACAGCAAAGAACTGCCCGAACTGTCGCCTGGCGAAGAATTTTCTTGCAGGGATTGATTACACGGAGCTGGATGCCGGGGAGAATATATTGCTTATGGAAAGCCTTGACATAAGGCAGGCTCCGACGCTTGTTGTGGTGCAGGAAGGTATTATCTCGCTGTATACAAACGCGTCCAAAATACGGGCGTTTGTTTCATCCATGTGATGGACATGCAGGCTGTAAAGTTTATTGCAGTAAGTCCCATCACATTAACGGGAGATGCAGGCTGTAAAAGTTTTATTGAAGGAAGCCCCGCCGCATTGACGGGACTTACTTCACGATAGTTTTGAATCAGAAAAAATGCAGAGGGGATGGCGGGCATTATGGGAAGGATAACTGTTTTGCCGGAAACGACAAAGAACCCCATCACGCTGATTGGAAGACGTGCGGGTGTGTGCTGGGGCGGGGATGTGGAGGATGAGGAGAAAAATTATAGACGCGGTATGGACTGTATCGCGTCAAACCATGGAAGGACACTTGAGTATGTGAATGTGGAGATGATTCTGGATGGATACAGCGCCAGGGTGATACGGGAATGGTATACCCATATCGGGGGCGCACCGACTAGGCTGCAGTCAAGCACACGCTACATCAATTATCAGAAGGGATTTGATTATATCACCCCGCCCGAAGTTTGGAAAGACGCGCGTGCACGGGAAGTTTACACGCGGGCGATGGATGGGATCTTAGCATCATTAAAAGAACTGGAGGAATTAGGGATACCGCGCGAAGATTCGGCGATGCTCCTGCCGCTTGGTATGGCGACAAGGATTGTGGATCGGCGCAATCTTAGGAACCTTGTGGATATGAGCCGTCAGAGAATGTGTACGCGGGCATACTGGGAATATCGGGAACTGTTTAAAGATCTGTGCCAGGAATTAAAAGCCTATTCAAAAGAGTGGGATTGGGTGGTAAATCATTTGTTTATGCCAAAATGTGATGTGTCCGGGTACTGTACGGAGAAGAAATCCTGTGGGAGGAAACCGAAGGCGGAAGAAGAATAGGGAATGTAGTATGGCGGATCTGTGATATGCACGGATATTAATATACAATAAGGATGGGCGAGGCAATGGGCGAAGTTACAACATTATGTTATGTTGAGCGGGAGGGGCAGTATCTGATGCTCCATCGCGTAAAGAAAAAAGAAGATATAAATGCGGGGAAATGGATCGGACTGGGCGGGCATGTGGAGGCAAACGAAAGTCCTGATGACTGCGTACTGCGCGAAGTAAAGGAAGAGTGCGGGTTGAGCCTTACCTCATTTCAGATCAGGGGAATTATCACATTCTGCCAGGAGGGGCGGGATGCGGAGTATATGTTTTTGTATACCGCAGACGGCTTTGAAGGCGAGATTGCCGAATGCGATGAAGGCGAACTTGCCTGGGTAAATAAAGAAAATGTGTGGGGGCTTCCCCTTTGGGAGGGCGATAAGATTTTCCTTGGACTGTTGCAAAA
>CAMWUU010000320.1 GCA_947177515.1 uncultured Lachnospiraceae bacterium | reverse complement strand
GTTTACCGCAAGTTCCCAGAAACTATCAAAAAAACTTGCAAGGAAAGAAAAGAGGAAACGCAGCAGATAAGCGCTTCCTCTTTTTTATGTGCAGGGGCACGGATGGAAACTAGCAGCTTTTACACCATTGCCCGTTTAATCGCCTCTAGCAATTCCCCATAGGTTTCATATGCTGGAAGTTTCGGATATTCCGCTTTGATCTTATCGGTACTCCGAAATAAAAATCCCGCTTTGCTTGCTAAAATCATCCCAAGGTCATTGTAACTGTCGCCGCTTGCAATCGTATCGTACCCGATCGACTGCAGCGCCCTTACCGTGGCGAGTTTTGAATTTTCAATACGCATTTTAAACCCGGTTATCTCCCCATCTTCTTTTACTTCAAGAGAATTGCAAAAAATGGTTGGCCACCCTAATTTTTCCATTAGCGGCGTTGCAAACTGCGTAAAGGTATCACTGATAATAACAACCTGGCATAACCGGCGCAGCTCATCAAGAAATTCCCTTGCACCCGAAAGAGGGTCAATCTTAGCAATGGTATCCCTTATCTGTGTAAGCCCAAGCCCCCGTTCCCTCAAAATATCGATCCGCCAGCGCATAAGCTTATCGTAATCCGGTTCGTCGCGCGTCGTCCGCTTTAACTCTGGGATACCGCTCGCCTTGGCAAACGCAATCCAGATTTCCGGCACCAAAACTCCTTCCAAATCCAAACAGGTGATGTACATTTTCGTTATCCCTCCATTGACAAAAATATGGAATCAGAACACCTTTAAAATATCCCCCGGCTCCTTTCGCTTCGGTTTTTCCGGATCCTGCGCGGCCTTACCTACCGCAATCACTGCAACCACGGTTTCCGTTTCCGGGATCAGGAGCAGTTCCCTAAGTTTTTCCGCGTCCCTTATCCCCATAATCAATGTACAAAGACCCAGGTCCGTCGCCTTTAAAACAAAATTCCCGTTATGTAAACCAAGGTCATAGTAACCCCAGCCGTTACCGCACTCGTTCGTCGGGTTCCCATCGCGCTCAAAACCGGAACGGTTTGCCACAAAGGTGGTAACCACAAGCGCTGCCCCCTTTGCACTTGCCGCATTAAATGCTGGCAGGCACTCTGTAAAGACCTTTTCGGCCATCTCATCAGAAAGCACCGCATAATAACGCGCTGTCTGCGAGTTCTTCCAGGAAGGTGCCTGGATCGCAGCATAGACAAGCTTTTCTATTTCCTCCCTTGTCACCTTCCTCGATGCGTCAAAAGCACGGACGCTCCTTCTTTTTTCAATCAGCTCGGTAAACTCCATAATATCCTCCATTTCTGCGGGAAGACAATTCTCCCGCGGTACGATTTTATGCGGGTTGCAAAAACCCTGCCCCTACGCTTTAGTATATAGGAATCCCCCGCAAAATACAAGCAGTTTTTCCACCTGCCCCATGTCCCTTTACGCTTCAAACTGCGATGCATAAAGCTGATAGTAAAACCCTCTTTTTTCCATTAGTTCCCCATGTGTCCCCTGCTCCACCACATCGCCCCCATCCACTACTAGGATCTGGTCAGCATTCTGGATGGTGGAAAGGCGGTGTGCGATTACAAAGCAGGTCTTGCCCGCCATCAGGCGGCGCATTGCCTTCTGGATACGGATTTCCGTGCGCGTATCCACATTAGATGTCGCCTCATCAAGAATCAGCATTTTCGCATCCAGCAGCATGGCTCTAGCAATGGTCAAAAGCTGTTTCTGCCCCTTTGAAATATTTACCCCGTTCTCGCTTAAAACGGTCCGGTATCCATCCGGCAGCCGCATAATATAAGAATGAATGTGCGCAGCTTTTGCTGCTGCCACAACTTCCTGCATTGTCGCGTCCTCCCTGCCGTAGGCAATATTCTCAAAGATCGTCCCGCCAAATACCCAGGTATCCTGCAATACCATTGCAAAAGCCCTGCGCAGGCTTGCCCTCGTTAATTCCCTTGTTTCATGCCCGTCCACATAAATCCCGCCCGCATCCACATCGTAAAAACGCATCAGCAGGTTAATAATCGTCGTTTTTCCCGCCCCGGTCGGTCCAACTATCGCAACCATATTGCCCGCGTCAGCCGTTATATAAAGGTTTTTAATAATTGTCCTCTCCCTTGTATAGCCAAATGAAACCCCCTTCATAACCACATTGCCGCGCACATCATCAAGCTGTACCACCCCCGGTAAATCTTCTGCCTCCGCCTCCTCCGAAAGAAGTTTAAAAACACGTTCCGCTGCCGCTAGGGCGGACTGCAGCTCGCTGATAATATTCGCCGCCTCATTGATCGGTCCGGAAAATTTGCGCGAATAAAGGACAAAGGAGGAAATATTTCCCAGCGACATGGAACCGAGCAGATACAGAACCGCCCCAAAAACGGTTACCAGTGCAAGGGAAATATTATTGATGAAATTGACTGTCGGTCCGACAAGACAGCTATAGTAATCCGCCGTATAATACGCGTCCACCGCTTCCTTATTCACTGCGTCAAAACGCCCTGTCACAACCTCCTCCCTAGCATATGCCCCAATGGTCTTCTGCCCGCTGACCATCTCCTCTACAAAACCATTCATTTCCCCAAGCTTTACCGAGCGTGTCCGAAAGAGCGGCCTGGTCTTTTTGGCCATATATTTCGTATAAAAGACGGACATTGGTATGGTAATAACCATAACCAGGACCAGCTTCGGCTCAATGGTTACCATCATCGCAAAAGAGCCTGCTACCGTTATTACACTTGCACAAATCTGTACCAGATCAGTCGAAAGTGAAGTATTAATCACATCGATATCATAGGAAACCCGGCTGATGATATCGCCGGATAAATGCGTGTCAAAATACCCGACCGGCAGCGACAAAAGTTTATGGAACACATCATCACGCATCTGCCTTGCCATCCTCCGGCTGATCGTTTGCATAACAACCGAAAGCAGGTAGGAAAAAAAAGAGGAGGCAATGTAAAATAGTACCATAAGTCCCGCGTAATAAAATACCGTATCAAAATCAACGGCATCCTTTCCCGGCTCAATTGCATCGATTGCCTTCCCGGAAAGCTTTGGTCCTACAAGTGCCAGCAGATTGCCGCTGATGGTAAGTACCAGCGCCAGCATCAAAAAGAAACGGTACTGGCGCAGATACCCCCAAAGGCCAAACAGCGCACCCTTAATATCCTTTGGCTTGTGGCTTTCCGAACGCCCAGCATTTTCCACATTAAACTGCTTCGTACCACCAATTCCACCCGCCATCTTCCTTTCCCCCTTTAATCAATTAATGCACGCAATAAAATTACCAGCCTGCCTGCGATACTGCCTTAACCAGGAGTTTTCATACTTCCCATCTGAACCTCATAGATTTCCCGATAAACTGCACAGTTTTTTAACAGCTCTTCATGGCTGCCATATCCAATCGCCTCCCCATCCTCCAAAACTAAGATATGGTCAAGTCCCATCAGGGAACTGATGCGCTGCGCAACCATTACAATATTGGTTCCCGCATAATGTTCCCGGATGGCCTGGCGCAGTTTTGCATCCGTCTTATAATCCAGGGCGGATGAAGAATCATCCAGTACAAGGATTTCAGGATTTCCCGCAAGCGCCCTTGCAATCAGCAGACGCTGCTTCTGGCCGCCGCTTAAGTTCGCGCCTCCGATAGCCGCCTCACTAAGAAAACCGCCTTCCCTCCCCATAATAAAATCGTAGGCACAGGCATCCTTTGCGGCACGCACCACCGCTTCCTCCCCAATCTCCCGCCCAAAACAGATATTTTCCATAACAGTGTTATGGAATACCATATCATTCTGGAAAACCACAGCAAATTTTTCCCTGAGTACCTGTGGTGCGTATTCCCTTACATCGCACCCATCCACAGATACACTGCCCGCATTCACATCATAAAAACGCATCATCAGGTTGATAATGGTGGATTTTCCACTTCCGGTTGCCCCAAGGATTCCAAGGCTCTCTCCTGGAAGAATCCGGAAATTCAGGTCTTTTAAGCAGAGTTTGTCATCCTCCCCGGTTTCGGCATGGTATCCAAACGAAACATGGGAAAACTCAATGCGGGCGGGATTTCCAGAATTTTCCTTCTTCCCGGCAGGTTCCCTGCCCTCTTTCCTTGCCAAAAGCTCGCCCTCTTCCCCAAGCACAAGCCCGATCCGATCCGCACTTGCTGTTGCCTTGGAAATATCCACAAAAACGCGTGTGATCGACATCATGGCATGCAAGATCATGGTAAAATAGGAGAGGAACGCTACAATCCTCCCCGGCTGGGAAGCTCCCGCATTAACACGGTAAGCACCAACCGCAACGATTGCAGTCAAGCCAAGGTTTAAAATCAGGTTCA
>CAMWUU010000319.1 GCA_947177515.1 uncultured Lachnospiraceae bacterium | reverse complement strand
ATTTTAGGCATTTTCTTGAAAACCCGGCCAAAAATTGATAAAATATGATAAAAACAAAAATCCTGGATTTCTAAATCCGCTGCATATGCAGCAGAACGGAGGAAATATGGAAGCAAAAATACAGATATTTATTGAAATGCTATTTGAAAATATCCCCTACTCCGAGGAAACCTTCCTCGCACAGGAAAAAATCAGGAAGGAACTGAACAGGGAATATGAAAAGCTTTTAGAAAAAAACGCGGCAGACTTCGCCTTTGAACAACTTTTAAACCAGTACCGCAGCTTACCTTCCATCGCCGCACTTGCGGGCTATCCTAAGGAAGAAGTACAAAAATGGCGCACCCAAAGCGGGGTCAAAAAATTAGTGCCGTTAAAAAAAGAACTCTCCCAGCAGAAAAGACAGATTTTTTTCTTTTCCATTTTTACCTCGCTCGCCCTTTCCTACCTGTTTATGTCCATATGGCAGCGCCAGCTCCTTATGCTATCCATTCCCGTAACCCTAGTCAGCCTGCTATTGTGGTACCGTTACCAGCGTTTTGAGAAAAAAAACTGCTGCAAATATTTTGATATGGGGGCGTTCCTTCACCTGCGCGCCCTTTCCGACCAATACCTGAAACGCAGCATCAATAGTGTATTTCTTTTCTTTGCCGTAACATCAGTATATTTCCTTTCCCAGCTTGCTTTTTTCTGGTTGGGCAAATCAAAATCTGCCGAAGTTATGGAAAATGTCCTGGCAAGTCTGTATGTCATGGAGTTTCCATTGTTTTTCTGTGTAAAAAACTTCCTTTACCTGCGCCTAATTAACCGCAGGATTGGCCTAATCGACAGGGATGGATATAAAAAACACCTGGTGGGGCTTTGCATTTTTTCCATCCTTTACTGGCTGCTTGCCACAACGACTGCCATAGTATTGCAGGATAAAATTCACTATATTGGAAATTATTTCCTTTTTATTGCCGTACTTTTTTCACTTTGCGCGCTGCTTTACAATATGACGCTGCGCAAAAAACTTACATTTCAAAATATTACAGTCAACAAAAAAAGAATTGCTGCCTTTACCTCACTCGCCCTAGCTGCCACCCTTTTTCTGGTTCTGCGCAAAGACACCTGGTACACGCAGCCCTATATCAATGCCATCCCCGTTGTCGCACACAAAAGCCAGGAAATTGCTTACAACGAGGAAACCGGGGTTTATACCATTATAGCTAAGGAAGAAGATTTTAAAGTACTGCACTTAACCGATATCCATCTAGGAGGCAGCCTCTACTCCCTGCGCAAGGATTTAAAGGCACTCCATGCGGTTTATAAGGAAATCTCTTATACGGAACCGGATCTTGTGGTGGTAACCGGGGATTTAACTTTCCCGATGGGAATTATGTCCATGTCACTGAATAATTCCGCCCCGGTCGGACAATTCGCCGCCTTTATGCGCAATATTGGGATTCCCTGGGCATTCACCTACGGCAACCATGACACGGAAAGCCTTGCAACCACCTCGGAGGAAGGACTGGATTCGCTCTACCAGTCGCTTTCCTACAAAACCTCCGGCACCCTCCTCTACCCCTATGTCCAGCCAGATATCTCCGGGCGGAACAACCAGTTAATCGAAATCCGCAACCGCGATGGCAGCCTGATGCAGGCACTTTTCCTGATTGATTCCAATACTTACACAGGCGAGGGACTCAATGTCTACGACTATATCCACGATGACCAGGTGGACTGGTATGCTGAGGAAGTCGTGAGGCTGAACAGGGAAGAGGGGCGCACCATCCCCTCAATGGTATTCTTCCACATCCCGCTCCAGGAATATCGCACAGCCTATGAGCTGTACGAACAGGGAAGCAATGAAGTTACTTACTTTTTTGGTGAGAACGGGGAGAAAATGATCAATAAGATCTGCTGCTCCGACTATCTAAGCAAACTCTTTGATACCATGGTCGCCCTAGGAAGCACAAAGGCTGCATTCTGCGGGCATGACCATTACAACAATATGTCACTAGAATACAAAGGCATCCGCCTGACCTACGGGATGAGCATTGATTATCTTGCCATGCCCGGGATCGAACAGGATACTGCCCAACGCGGTGCGGAACTGATTACTCTGCACGCTGACGGGACATTTGACCTTGTTCAGATCCCGCTTACATCAATAGATAATTGACATTAAAGAATAACCCCAAAAATTATTTTTCTTTCTGTGCCGCCTGTGCATGGCAATGACCGCCGCAGGCGGCGCAGTTATTTCCGCATTGCAGGGATTTCCCCGCTTTTTTATCCCGCACCATACTGCAAAGTATGGCCGCCACAATCCCCGCCAGCACAATTAAAACAACCGCTGTCCCCATTCCATAACCTCCTAATTAAAGTCCTGCAAACTACTTTTAAAACATTTTTCTTCCTAGGAGGCGCTTTATGTCCGCATTGCTTTTAAAAAAGCTCCTTCCCTTTTACCACACCACTATTTTTTGCTGTCCGGTTATGATATATGAGCCGCATTCTTTATTTTGATATCTAATGTTTTACTCTCTTTGTACGGTCTAAAAAGCAGATAGAGAAAGCCTGCTAAAAGCAGGAAGGCTACCACGGTAAAAATCCCGAATGCCCCTTTTGTAAATAACATTCCAAACTGATAAATGCAAAGTGATACCACATAGGCAAGCCCACATTGATAACCAATTGCAAAAAAGAACCACCGGATATTGTTCATTTCACGTTTGATCGCCCCCATCGCTGCAAAGCAAGGTGCACACAAAAGGTTGAAGACAAGGAATGAATAAGCCGAGAGTTTTGACATGGCCACAAAATCCAGGACACCAAATACGCCAACCACTTCCTCCTTTGCCACAAGCCCCATAACCGTAGCCACTGTCGCCTGCGCGCTGTCAAAACCAAGTGGTGCAAATATCCACTTTATTCCATTTCCAAGCATACCAAGCACACTGTCCTCAAGTTCCATCTCCACATTAAACCCAAACTTTCCGTCCGCCATACCAAAGCGCGACCCTGCCCAGATTACGATGGTTGCCAAAAGGATGATGGTTCCTGCTTTTTTGATAAAGGAGGAACCACGCTCCCACATACTACGTAGTACATTGGTAACCGTCGGCATATGGTATGCCGGAAGTTCCATAACAAACGGGGCGGGATCTCCTGCAAACATCCTGGTTTTTTTCAAAATAATGCCGGAACAGATGATCGCGGCAATCCCCACGAAATATGCGCTTGGCGCAACCCACCACGCATTGTCAAACAGTGCTGCGGCAATCAGGGCAATAATTGGAAGTTTCGCCCCGCATGGGATGAAAGTTGTTGTTATAATTGTCATTTTACGGTCACGGTCGTTCTCGATGGTTCTTGATGCCATAATCCCAGGAACACCGCAGCCGGTGCCGATTAACATTGGGATAAAAGACTTCCCGGAAAGCCCCAATTTACGGAAAATGCGATCCATAATAAAAGCGATACGCGCCATATAACCACACGCCTCAAGAAAGGCAAGGAACAAAAAGAGCACAAGCATCTGCGGAACAAAACCAAGCACCGCGCCAACACCTGCCACAATCCCATCAAGCACAAGGCTCTTTAGCCATCCTGCACAGTGGATGGCATCCAGCAGTCTTTCAAACAGCACGGGAATCCCCGGAACATAAACACCATATTCCGATGTGTCCGGCACTCCCTCCACTTCCTCGCCAAGCGCTGCATCCACTGTTTCTGAAATATCAAAGCCTGCCTCCGAAAGGGAGTCCGCATATGTACCGTATGCCTCATCAAATGCGCCGTAATCCCCCGAAAGCACTGCATCAAGCACATCCTGCGCGCCAATCACATCAGCATCGGCTGCTGCCTGCAAAGTCTGTTTCACTTCGTCCGTAAAAACATGTTCCACCGCATACTCTGTTATCGCTTCCTCATAATCAGCAGCACCAATCCCAAACAGATGCCAGCCATCGCCAAAAAGCCCGTCATTTGCCCAGTCAGTCGCCCAAGTACCAACCGTTGAAACCGAAAAATAATATACCAGGATCATCACAGCCGCGAAAATCGGAAGTGCAAGGAAACGGTTTGTTACAATTTTATCAATCTTATCCGAAACAGTTAATGTCCCCTTTTTCCTGCTCTTTGTCACACAGCCGTCAATCATCTTGCTGATATAAACATAGCGCCCATTTGTAATAATACTTTCCGTATCGTCGTCAAAAAGTTTCTCGAGTGCCTCAATTTCCGCCTCCACATTTGGCACCGTCTTTAAAAATGCCGTCGCCCTCTCATCCCGCTCCAGCAGCTCGATGGCAAAAACACGCCTCTGATGGGCCGGGGCAAGGTCTTTAATCTTTTCCTCCA
>CAMWUU010000318.1 GCA_947177515.1 uncultured Lachnospiraceae bacterium | reverse complement strand
GCAATTAGACGCTGTCCTTACCAAATTTGAATCGCCGCCCGTTAATGCCCGGGAATTGTCCGTGGACTGCTATCGCCTGCTTATGAATTTTATGGATCATCTCTATATCGGAAATATGACAGAAGAAGAAACCTACCAGAAATATGTATTACCGATAATTGAAAAAATCGAAACAGAATTTGACGCGGATCTGACCGTGCAGGAACTTGCTGCCTTTGTGTATGTAACACCGCAGTACCTTTCGCGTCTTTTCTCCCGTTTTCTTGGCTGTTCCACCCATGAATACCTCATCAACCACCGAATTAACGAGGCAAAGAGGTATCTGCTTACAAACCCTAAAATGGAAATCCAGGAAATTGCACGCCAGGTAGGGTTTGGCAGTACCAGCCATTTTATTGCCATATTTAAAAAGAAAACTGGGGTTACGCCGCTTTCTTTTCGGCTAGGAAGAAGATAAACAAATAAAGGGGCACCGACAAGATTTCTCCTGCCAATGCCCCATTCCCCAAACTGCCCCATCACTTGGCATTTTGTAAAAATATCTGTTCCTCCTTAACTAGGGGATAACAAACCAACGCATCCGCGTCCAACTCTTCCCTGTACATATCCACCGCCGTGATCTGCCGGTTTCCATAAGTGGTATAATAATAGATCCCGCGCGACGCATTGCAGCAAGAAGTATACTTTGTCAGTTCAAATTCCCCATTCTCAAGTTCACAGCAACCTGCCTGCTGGTCCACTGCGCCAAGAATATGGAAAAACTGCCCCACACTCTCGGTTTCCGAATCCCCGGACACCGAATTCATCTTTACAAATGCAGCGCGCACAAAGCGCGACTGGGAAGATAAATCCCCCGGCAGCCCGATCGCCCCCATCCCCTTACAGTAAACAGAAAGATTCAGCCCCTTGGCGAAATTGTTGTGCGGCGGCTTTGCAGATAACTGCATATAATTGTTTAGATGGAACATCTGCTCCGGGAATGTCGGGTTGTTTGTCATAATCCCCACCGGATTGTCATAGATATGCATCCCTTCTGCCGTCGCCTCAAGCGTGACCGCTTCCTTCCTATCCGCAATAATCCAGTGGAGGGTCGCAACGGGAAGCTTATCGTTAAACGGAATATCCGCGAGGTTTATCCGCGCAAGCTTCCCCCGGCATTCTGCAACCGTGGCACAGTCACTAAGCAGCCACTGGATCAATTCAAAAACTGCGACATTCTCCCTGCCGGATACCACGGGATTATAGTGCGCGTACCCGGGGAAATTCAAACCTGCCATGCCAAGCCCTTTTTCATTAACCGCATCATAATAGAGAGGGTAATCCTCTTCAACATGCGCAATACCAACCATTGCATAATGCTTCTTAACCGTGCCCATATGCCGGAAATAGAATGGGTAATTGCGGGGTGTGACAACGATCTGCTCGTCATAGGAGCGCTCATTATCAAACGTTCTTCCAAAATAGAAATCCTTTGTTTTATAGGTTGCCGCTGTACACATTAAACTTCCCTCCATTTCATTTTAAAAATTGTCAAAGCTTATTAAAGTATACCCGGAAACCCGAAAAAAAACAATAGCCTTTGTCCTCATGCTTCTTTTACATTTTCTGCGCCACCAAAATATCCATACAATGCTTATGTGGGATACCCCCGCTGTTGCAATCAAAAATCTCCTCGTCGGCACGCAAAAACATCCAGTCATGATAATACATAAAAAGTTCTCCCGACTTCCATAGCTGCCGATCCTTCCTCTCCCCATCGTCCGCGCGGCGGATAAATGGCTTTTCGACAAACGCGTTGATTGCGTGCAGACCGTCTGAAGCGGTATGTTCCTTTAAGTTTTCAAACAGTTCCTTTCGCACCCCCGGCTCCACAAAATGCAGCACACCGCTGGAATAAACAATATCATATTCCATGTCCGGTCGATAATCCGCCGCATCCGCCCGAAAAAAATCCACATGGACACCAACTTTTTCTGCAAGTGCCCTCGCCTTTGCAAGTCCTGTTTGCGCAATGTCAAATGCGGACACCTGATATCCATTTCTTGCAAGGAAAACCGCGTCCTTTCCCTCCCCGCATCCAATATCTAGGACACGCCACGGCTTTACAGGCGGCTTCTTTTGCAATACCTCATAACACAGACGGTTCGGGACAAGCCCCCAGTAATACCCCTCCCCCTGGTAGCGCGCTTCATAAATGCTCACCGCCGCCGCAGAATATCCAAGCAGTGCGTCCGTTGTCGTGCCAAGGATACCTGCGATCTGCGGGAGCATATCAATATCCGGGTTTGCTGTCCCGTTTTCCCATTTAGAAACTGCCTGAAAAGAAATATGTAACTTTTCCGCTAACGCCTGCTGTGTCAGCCCGAGCGCTTTCCGTTTTGCCGCGATAATACTGCCAATCTTATTGCCCTCCATTTTCTGCTTCCCTCCATATGTTAAACCACAAAGTCATCCGAAAACAATTCTTTGATTATAAAACAGGAATCATTCTCAATTATCTTCATCCTTACTTTGATGTTGTAAGTATAGCACAGCTTCTTACTCCTTGAAATAACAGCAATGTAGAATATCAGGGAAATTTTCAACTGGCAGTTGAAACTCGACTTTTTATGCGGATAGGCTACAAATTTCTAAAAACGCTAACCCATGTGTTCTTACCTATAATATTGCGCCTGTGCCTCCCACAGCCTCGCATATTCCTTCCCTTCCTGTAAAAGCAGTTCCTTATGGCTTCCAAGCTGTACCAGCCTTCCTTCCTGAAACACTGCTACCCGGTCGCAGCTTTTACATGAGGAAAGGCGGTGGCTTATAAGAAGCGCCGTCTTCCCCTCTGACATTGTGCCAAAATTCTTGTAAATCTCTGCCTCGGCAAACGGGTCAAGCGCTGCTGTTGGCTCATCTAAGATCATAATATCCGCATCTTTGTAGACGGCGCGGGCAATTGCCAGCTTTTGCGCCTCACCCCCGGACAGATCGCAGCCCTCCTCGCAGAAATGATGGAATAAAGGCTGGGCAATTCCTTTTGGCAGGCCTTTTACCTTTTCCCAAAGTCCCGCCTCCTTTAATGCTCCTTCTACCCGCTCTTTCCCGTAACTGTCCGAAGCAGCAACATTTTCTGCAATGGGGAAGGCAAACAGTGAAAAATCCTGAAATACCGCCGCTAACCGCTTTTGGTATTCTTCCCATGGATAATCCCAGATATTAAGACCGTCAAGCAGAATCCTGCCCTGTGTCGGGCGATACAGGCGGCAGAGCAGTTTTACAAAACTTGTTTTCCCCGAACCATTCTCCCCAACCAACGCAAGTTTTTCCCCCGTACGGATATCCAGACAAAAATCATAAAGCGCCCATGCCTCACTGTCTGGATAGCGGAAGCTAACATGTTCAAAGCGGATTCCTGGAAAACAGTCTTTTTCCCCCCTATGCAATGCCCGCTCCCTCCCTATAATACGGCCATCGCACTTTACCAATGGTGGGATCTCATCCTCCTTTTCTGACAAATCCATAAACTTAAAATAATTCAACAAATGCTCGTTATTATTCCTTAGATCTGTAAAGATCTGTGCAAGTTCAGAAAGCGCAGAAATCAACATTGTAACCGACGCGTAGGCTGCGACCACTTCCCCCGCACCAATAGAGTGGGAAAGTGCCATATAGCCAACCAGTGCATATGTGGCAGCACCGCAGAAACAGACAGAAAGAAGCCGGATGCCATCATACCAGTTTACCGCCCGGATTTCACGCCGCTTCCCCGCCGCAAAGCGCTGATAACATTTTTCCTGGCTCTCCCGCAGGATAATCCCCTCCTGCGAAAAAATCCTTGCATCCATCGCCGCATTCTCATCCGGCAGGTAGTTCATTGTATAAAACTCCCCGTATCGGCTGTATTGTGCTCCTTTTTCAAACACCTCAAAACTTACATCGAAATGTTTTCCTGCCATTTTGCAGGAAACAAAAACACAGATCCCCACAAGAAAAAGCAGCGCGGGAAACAGAAGGCGGCTGCCTTCGCCCCCCTGTACCATGAAAGGAACCATAAAAAGCGTTTTAAAAAAATTCGCGCCAAGCAGGATTGCCATTATTGCCTTGAACAGATTTGTAATTACAACTTCCATGTCCCAATAAAGACTTGCCATACCCGCGCCGGACACACTGATACTTCCCGAAACCTGCTCCCGCAGCCGTTCTGTTTCCGGCATTTCAAGCACCTCATACGGCAGGCGGTGATTTTTTTGTGTCAGGCAGATCTCATGCACAGAAAAGAGGCAACTGTAGCCAACTGCCACTTTCGCATCCTGCACATATTTCAGCACGGATAACAGGAATGTCCCGCCAACCGCAAACAAACAGAACCAAAATAGCC
>CAMWUU010000317.1 GCA_947177515.1 uncultured Lachnospiraceae bacterium | reverse complement strand
ATCCTCCTTCTCTCCTTATGCGTCATCAAATCCGCCATTCTAGTCGGCAGGGGAATATGGCTCTCTTTCCCGGTTAGTGCCAACGCCATTTGCACCGCTGTGTCCAGATCAATCTTATTTCCAACTGAAACAAAAACCGGCTTCACACCCACATGAGTGCGCAGAACTCTTCCATAAATTTCCTCTCCCACCACAATATCCGTGCAGGCTCCTTCCTTATCCTTTGGCATAACAAAATCCACATCTCCCACTTTATAATATGTCTTCGCCACTCCAACCGAAGCCTTATCCAAAAGGATTCCTGCGTGCGTCGCAAGCCCCATATGTCTTGGATGCAGATACCCATTCCCATCAAAAAATAGTACCTCCGGCTCCTTCCCCAATTTCTTATAAGCTTTAAGAAAAACCGGAATCTCCCGGTATGCAAGGCAACCGGGGATATATGGTACCTCCATCTTTCCTGCAAAACTTGTCTTTTCTATCACTTTATGAGTGTGGTAATCCAGCACCACAATACAGCAAACCGCATACTCCGCCCCCTTACCCCCATTTTCTTTCCTACCCTTCTCCTCCTCCAAAACCTTCCAATATGCCAGATCAACCCCCGCGACCGTGCGAATTTTTTCCAGGTCAACGGTATTTTCCAGATTAATTTTCCGTCTTAATTCATTTTGTTCCCTTATATACTCCTGCTCCTTTTTATCTGTAAACATTCCTTACTCCTCCTGTCCCCGCATGTTTCTTAGTATATTATTTTCTGATTGATTTGCTCTGCAATCCCTGTAAAATCGTTTTCTACCTGCGGATACATTCTAATCAAACTGTCCCAAACTTTCTTTATCTGGTTTTCACAAATCAATCCCCTAAAAACACAAATTCCTTTGTATTGCTGTACTTTATTATATCATAGCAAAAAATCATTAGCAAGAAAATATCCCGTAGCCCGAACCTTAAAAAGGCTGCCCCACCCCTTTAACCTGGTGCGACAGCCTTTAATAGATTATATCAACTATGATTCCTTGCTCTTACCTCAAACCAATCGAAATCCGCATATTTTCCAAAACCAGTCAAATCCTGGCAGCAAATTCCAATCATGCTTCCGGTAAACCAACCTTCGTTACATGCCTCGTCCGATAAAAAGCTTACATTAACGCGCGGTCCGATCTCTTTTAATACAGCCGGGACTTTTCCTGTGCAACATTCGCGTAAGTCATCGTCCACATCTGCTTTCCTTGCTTTATCCGCCTCTTTTAACTCATCCCGGTATCCATAAAAAAACTGAGCCTCTGTTTTACAAATTGTAAGATGCAAAACCACATCGCGCCCTTCCTCTAGTGGGATATAGTCGGCAAGATACTCATACTTTTTATTTTCCGCCTTTAGAAGGGTAATACATTTTCCTACATCCTCATCATGCGAAATATGCAGATACAGGTAATTCTCCGTATCGTACAAAAAAATCAGCCCTGCCATCTGTTTAAATACTTCCGGCGAAAAATCCAGGCAGGTTTCTGCCTCCATATCATACTCCGTCATCCTGCGCGCAATCAGTGTCTGGGAAAAACGCGATGCCAAGCCGCTCCTGCCATACATCCGAAGCCACCCCGGGCGCGCTGCAAGTGAAATATAATGCTCGTCCATCGGGATGCGCAGGGACTGGTAATCCAAATGAAGTTTTGGTGCATCAAAATTGTCACGGGTAAGGGGCTTACCTGCCGTATTCCCACACCCTGCCATAATCTCCATTTGCCTTTTTGCGCATTCCGGCAGTTCCACCATATCCCGCGGCGTATTTCCCCCACCTGCTAAGACCAGCCACCCCTCTTTTGTCCATTCCATTTTTTGTATCGCGGTTTCTCTGCCAAGCATATACCTTCTCGCCCCAGCAAAACGCGGCGCATCCGCAGGATTTTCTTCCCCACACGCCCGACCGCAAAGGTGTACAGCGTACCATTCGCCATCCTGCGTTTCCACCAGATCACAGTGACCCGCTTTTTGCAGCAAGATATCCTTATGATGCCTTGAAGTCAGGATGGAATATGCCTCTCCCTCCTGTCTTTTCTCATCAAACGGCAGGTACATTTCATATGGTCCCCACACATCTTTCGCGCGCTGGATGGTCTGCCCATGCCCTTCGCCCGTCCCCGTATCCGCGCTGAACAGATAGTACCATCCGTCATGTTTAAAAATATGCGGTCCCTCAAGAAAAATGCCGTCCGCACAATAAATATCCTTTACCTGCCCAACCATTTTCCCCTGCGCTTCATCAAATTCCTGGAGAACCAGCCGCCCCGCATACTTTTTGGGCACGCGGTGATCTGTCACCATGCTGACCATATATTTGCGCCCGTCTTCATCATGAAAAAGGGAGGGATCGAAGCCGAAATTATTCAGGGCAACCGGTTCCGACCAGGAACCATAAATATCCTCTGTTGTTACAAGATAATTTTCCGTATCGTACATATTGCAGTAGAATGCCTTTACCACCGTGTAGACCAGATAAAATTTTCCCTTATCATAGGTTAAGCATGGTGCCCAGATTCCCTGCGAAGGTCCCACTCCGCGCAAGTCCAACTGGGAAATGCGGTTAAGCGGATACCCGATCAGTTCCCAGTGCACCAGATCTTTTGAATGGTGCAGACGCACGCCCGGCCACCACTCAAAGGTTGATGTAGCAATATAATAATCCTCCCCCACCCGGATAATCGAAGGGTCAGGATGGAAACCACGAAGTATCGGATTCTGTATTTTCTGCATAAAAAATCGTTCCTTTCCTTAAAAATTTTAAAAGAGAAACACTTCCAGCACAAACCACTAATAAATGCTCCTATCTGCCCCCTTTGTTTTCACACCGGATTTTTACCGAAATCTTATCCCTTTTCTCCATATCCTCTGTATTTTCCACATTCTGAAGTATGGTCACATCCTCCATTCCTTCCACCATAATTTTCCATTTTTCTCCAGTATCCTCCGTCACAAGAAGGGAAGAAAAACTTTCGCACTGGATATTTTTTATCTTCCCGGTTTTTTCTCCCGTTTCAAGGATGGTAATAAACTCTGCCCTTCTTCCCTGTACCGTAAAACTAACGGTCTTTTTGAGCGGCTCCTGCAAAAAGCCTGCGTTTTGCATAAATTCCTCCTCGGTAAACCGGTCTTTTCGCTGCGGGTATCTTGCAATGGTCACCTCACCGGATTTCGGCCACGCTCTCCACACCGCGCTCTCTGGTGTAAAATCCATAATATCATTCGGGTTGACGCGCGCAGGCGCGTCGTGAAACCGCAGGCAAACTGCTCCATCCACCGGCGCAGTATAACAATTCCTTACAAACTGTCCCGCCCCGAATGGATCATCTGAAAATCTTGCTTTCTGTGTAAATTTAAATCCGCCCTCGTTGTCAAACCGTCCCATTGGGTGATACAGGCAATCATAACGGTGCTCCTGTTCTCCTAAAAGATAATCCCAGACAATACAGTAACCATGGAAAAGTATAAGCAGCCGCCTCTGGAAAACAGGCTCCGAATATTCCCCGATCTCCCCCTGCTTTCTTGGTTTGCCCGGCATTAAAATATAGCGCCCTTCTTTTTCACATTTCTCCTTCGGAAAGGAAAGAGGGTACGGGGTCTGTCCCCCATAGGGCGGATCGCTCCATTTTGTAGTAGTTTCTGCACAGACACCACAAAAAGTATGTTCCATCCTGCCATTCTCCCGCTCTTTTTCCTCTGACAAATCTATAATCTTTCCCTCCGGCTCATAATAAATGCACCTGCACGGCGACGGTTCCTGCATCCGCCCGTCCACCACAACCATATTATGCGCCATCGAGGTCTGTACCCACATTTTAAACAGAAATGAGCCATAGCCATACCATGCATATTCATTGTTGTGGAACGTCTTTCCTCCTTTAAAAAACGAGGCAAGGCTCAAACGGTCAAAATGCCCGTGATAACCCCCATGCACCCCGAATTTTAATACTGCCTGGCAGTCCTCTTTTCTGAGAATACCAAAACCCGCACCGTTAAGCAGCAGGGACTCTCTTTTTTGCTGTATTTCCTGCCCGGATAATTCGTTGTTATCCTTCCCCCATCCGAATCCCTCCCCGCCATCTTCCTGCTGCACAAACAACAGTTCCGAAAGAAGAGCCCGCGACGCAATCTTTTTATATCTTTCATCCCCGTAAAGATAATACGCCTTTCCATAAAGTTCCGTAAAATCCTGTTCGTTGCTGTCGTTTACCGAAAACATAATCCCGTCCTCTGTCAAAAGTTTCACCGTGCAATCAAAAAAATCTTTCAGGCATTTTGTCGCTGCCGAAAACTTCTCAAACCGCGAAAAACTCATCCCTAGAAACGGCTTTTTATCCTCTGCAAGGGTCTCCCTCGTTGCCCCTGGGGGAT
>CAMWUU010000316.1 GCA_947177515.1 uncultured Lachnospiraceae bacterium | reverse complement strand
AGATAATACCATCCATCCGCTTTTACAACATTTGGCATTTCACGGTACTGGTTTTCAAACAGTATTGTGACAATGCCTTCGATCCCCGAAAAATCTTTCTCAAAACGGAAAATATAGATGCTCGCGTTTGCGCCCTCGCCCGGCTTATTTGCCGCAGCCAGCAAATATCCCGTCCCATCATCATCCACAAACACAGACATATCGCGCACCTCGATCCCTTCCGGGTTCCAGATCCCATGCAGCGTAAATTCCCCGCCCGGTGTCCCAGTAACAAGCAAAAGCTTCCCGTCCGCATAACCCTCCGGCTTTTCCCAGTGGGCGACCATCACCACTTTATTCTGTTCCTCCACATAGACAGTCTTTGCACTTTCGATCTTGCAGCTCTGTAAAAGTTCGTGTGCTTCGCTTGTAAGTACCGTCCGGGCATTACCGAAATTGTACCCGTCCTTTGAGGTTTGCTCCGTGATTTTCGCTTTCCCGGCAGTAACGGAAATATTATAGCTGTAATAAACCCCGCCTGAAACAATGCCGCTTCGTGTGGACAGCCCGTTTCCTGCTTCCTGGTTGTTAAGTACCTTTAATTCTGCCTCCGGCATCGCGCCACAATGTACTTTCGCCTCGTTACTAACAAGTTTTGTATTTCCATTTTTTAACTCCATCCGGTAGGTATACTCCCCTGCCGGCAGGTCATAATCCTGCCAGGACGTACCGCGCCCAGTATAGACAAGCTTATCGTTTTCATCCGCGCCCGAGCGGTAAATCTCATAGGTCTGCGCGTCAAGCGAACTGCCCCAGTACAGGGCAATATTATTGACCTCCCCCTTAGCACTCATTGCAAATGGGAGTGCGGCCAAAGATACCGATAATGTAGTTTCCATTGCATACACCCTGATTTCCGAAACGGCTGTTATCCCGCCCGGATTATGATATTTCACAAAACGATAGGAACCCGTGGTATATAATTCACCATAATAAACAAAAGTGGAACATACGGAATCCGGCGGCGTGCCAATTTCATAAAGCAGTGTCCATTCCTTCCCATCCGCACTGCCGTAAAACTGCCCCCCTAACAGATCACCCGGGGATACTTCCCCATCCTCGCCGCCCATATAGGCAATGGCCGAAAGCGTATACTCATGATCAAGAGCCAGCACAATCTCCCCGTCTTCCCCCGCCTTTGCAATCGTTGAAGGGTTGTTATCGCAGGCTGCCTTTGAAACATCATCAAGCATCTCCACGGCTATCCCCGCCTGTATCATGCCGCGATCCTGCGGAATCTCATCAAGCATCTCATAACTGCCATCCGCATAGGTTTCCCTGCCGATTTCTGTTACAAGCTCCTCCGGGATTCCCCCGGCAGTATACAATACCATCTCAGAAATATTAGCGCAGTCGCTGATATTTTCATATTTGACATAGCGAAAACGACCAACCGTTGCAAACTCGGTATAGTCCGTTTCCTTCATTGCAGCAGGGGCGGATTTAATCTGATAAATCTCATACCATGTCCTGCCATCCAGACTCCCGTAAAACGTGCCGCACAGGCGCGACTCATAGCCGCTCCTCGGGGCATAGCCAATTTTTCCAATCAGGTACTCATCGCCGAGATCCACACGGATAAAACCTTCTTCCAAACCGTCAAAAAACGTGGAAACATCGCCGTCAAACGCGTTTGCTGCCACATCCGGTCCATTATTCCACGGAGCGGAGGAAGTAATCATGTCCTCTGTAACCGAAAGCTTTGTGTAGGTAATTTCAGATGGGTTATCCGCGCCGTCTGTTGGTTCTTTCCCATCCGGGCTTTTGATCCCTTCCGGGGTAATTGTCCCCTCTTTCTCCTCCTTTGTATCCGGTGTAACAGAAGGCTCTTTTTCCCCCTCCCCACCCGCTCCTGTCGGTTCAGGATCCGGGGTAACTGCTACAGTCGGATTAGATATTTCCGCCTCCCCCTTTTTGCCGCACGCTCCCGTGCCAAGCACAAGCATGGCAGCAGCAACATAACCGAAATATTTACCCCAATTTTTTCTCATGAATTCCTCCATACACATATATAGAGCCAAACCTTCTCTATAAAGAGCTGACTGCTATCGTCTTATGCTTTTTTCACGCTGACCAGGCGCACCCCATATTTCGGGATGATTTCCCCTTCTTTTACCATCTCGCCGGTCAGCAGATCCGTCTTCCCCGCAAAGCACGCCGGAATCCTGCATTCCTCATCCTCAAAATTCATTATAAAATAGAATTTCATATCTTCTGTTTCCCGGCATACCACCTCAAGTTTTGTTTCCTCTGCAATTACCGCAACAACACCAGCCTGTTTTGTAGCTTCTTCAAGCACCTTGCAAAGTCCCGCCTCCTCAAGTCTTGTACCGACATAATAAACCGCGCCGCTCCCAAATTGATTCCTTGTAACCGCAGGCATACCGGCATAAAAATCCATCCCGTAATCCGCAAGACTTTCTGCACCCTTAAGATGGATCAGGTCACAGACAAGCCCGCAATCCGCCTCTTTCCCGTCCGCAAATAACACTTTATTTTTCTGCTCCGGCGCGAGCGCATCAATCTCCTCCACCCAGATCCCGGCAAGCTTGCGCAATGGTCCCGGATAACCACCCAGATGCACATTGTCCGACTCATCCACAATACCACTCATATATGTAGTTACCAGAATACCTCCGTTTTCAACAAAACGCGTCAGCGCCTCTTTCATCCCCTGTTTTACCATGTACAGCACCGGTGCGACAATCATCTTGTACCTGCTAAAATCCGCATCCACCGGAATCATATCCACTGCAATATTTTTCCCATAAAAATACTGATAATATTGATGGATTGTATTTACATAGGTAATATCCACATTCGGCCCGCTTGTGTACTCAAGCGCCCAATAATTATCCCAGTCAAAAATTACGCCGACATCCGCCCTGTTTTCTGCCCCAAGCGTGATATTTCCAAGTTTTTCCAATTCCTCACCAAGCTGCTTTACTTCGCGAAATACCCTTGTATTATCCGTTCCCACATGTGCGATTACCGCGCCGTGGAATTTCTCGCAGCCGCCCACACTGCGGCGCAATTGGAAGAACTGTATGGTATCCGCGCCGTGCGCCATTGTCTGGTAACTTTGTGCACGCATCTGCCCCGGCCTTTTAAGGGAATTGTACCGCTGCCAGTTCTGCTGGCTTGGTGTCTGCTCCATCAGCATAAACGGCGCGCCTTTTAAGCCGCGCATCAGATCATGGCGCATCGCGGTGGAACTCCACGGCGTATTGTAACTTGGATAATTATCCCAGGAAACAATATCCATTTCCTTCGCCCATTTAAAATAGTCGAGCGCCTTATAAGTTCCCATCAGGTTTGTTGTGATTGGCGTACTCTTGTCATATTCGCGGATTGCATCACGCTCCATTGTAAAATTGGCAAGCAGACTATCGGAATTAAAACGGCAATAATCAATGGACAGCCCGGCAAACGCTGTTTTATCATAGCCGATGCCATCCGAAAGGGCGTTTGGAAGCACTACCTCATCCCAGTCATAAACCGTATGCCCCCAGAATTCCAGGTTCCATGCCTGATTCAATGCCTTAATTGTCCCGTACTTTTTGCGCAGCCAGACACGAAAGGCCTTGGTGCAGTTCTCGCAATAACACTCCCCGCCGTACTCGTTGCTAACATGCCAGCAGGCAACATGCGGGTTGCTTCCATATCGCTTTGAAAGCGCCCCGGCAAGGTTTTTTGCAAATTTCTGGAAGACCGGAGAATGCGGGCAGGCATTGTGACGGCCGCCAAATTTATGCTGCATCCCCTCATAGTCCGTCCTTGCCACTTCCGGATAGCGCTTTACCATCCAGGCTGGCAGCGCCGCCGTGGAAGTTGCGAGCACAATATCATAATTTTCGCGGCTTAACATATCAATGATTTCGTCAAGTTCGGAAAAATCATAAGTTTCCTCGGACGGCTGGATTTTCGCCCAGGAAAATACATTGACTGTGGCACTGTTGATGCGGGCGTTTTTAAAAATCCTCATATCGTCCTGCCACACCTCTTTTGGCCACTGGTTCGGGTTGTAGTCACCCCCGTACAGAATCCGGTTAAATACTGGTTTCATTACAATAATACCTCCTTCTTAATGCATAATATGGTGAATGCTTTTTAAGGGCATAAAATTCCTGTCCCCTCTCCTTAAAGGTTATGGCTGCCCCGCGCTTCATTTTTTGTTTTACCTGCTCTTCCTTCCTGCATATTTTACCATATCTGGACATATGGGGGTATCGTATGTTAAACTATAGAATATCACTTTTCGAAACAAATTTCAGGAGGGTTATCATGACAATTTATTTCCGGAATACCCCATTGCGGGAACCGTTTACCTTTGAGTCCGTAGGCAACCATTTGAATCAGGAGGAAGG
>CAMWUU010000315.1 GCA_947177515.1 uncultured Lachnospiraceae bacterium | reverse complement strand
GCCTTCTCATCCCCCGGTCCATTCTAACTCCCTTTCAATGTAAAAAAAAAGATAACCCCCACTGCAACCGCCGCCAAAAAAACCAGAAGCATCAGGATGGTTTCCCCGCCCCGGATTTTCCTTCTGCGGCGGTAGTCCCTTGTGAAATCCAACCCACCTTTTCTCCTGCCCATCACACACCTCGTTTCTTCTGCCTTATACGGCAAAAACGGCAAAACCGGCCATCAGGGCTTGCCCTGCCGCCGGTTCGTCTTCCCGCTATTTTAAGCGTTTACCCTTTTTTCTTTCTTTATACATCACACGGAACCGCCCTGGTTTTTTCCCACACTGATTCAGGCTTTCCCGCAGCAAAACTTGTACTTCCTGCCGCTCCCGCACGGACAAGGTTCATTCCTTCCAATTTTTCTGCCCTTCACAACGGTGCCGGACTTCTTTTGTTCTAAGTACAATTCCTTTCTTCTCTCCTGCGTCAGCAGCGAATCCCAGGCCGGCAGGTTATAAAGCCAGTCCGCTTCTGCCTTCACCATCTCTTTATACAGGATTTCTTTGTTATATCCAAGGTTGACCTGCGTTTCCTCCGTCATATCCTCGATTGGGTTCGGTCTTACCAGGCTGTCGTTAATGCCGTCTAGGAAACCGGTCATAATCCTGATGGAAGTCCCGTATTTTTCCGCCAGTCCCTTCACCGTACCAGTGACTACCTCACCCGGGCTTGCAAGGAGCTGCTCATAAATCCCCTTCTCAACGGCAAAATAATTGCCCCAGTAAAGCTGGCCTTCCTTTTTGTTCATATCCTGTGAGTATGCTTCCTCTCTCCATTCCTGCAATAAACTCATAATAATCCCCCGTTTCTTTTCTTTTCATTTTTTTGAATAGTTCCCAGAATTCCGGTTATACTTCTAATATCCACTTCAAATGTGGTGCCGGTTCCGGAATCCCCCCTCCGGTTCCGGCGAATACAAAAGATAAGGGAAAAATACTTATCCTCCCCTTTTTGGGAACTGCCACGGCATGTGGCAGTTCTTTTTTACATTTTAAGCCCATTCATCGCCTTCTGGCGCTCAAAAAACTCATCCACCGACCGGATAATCTCCGCCGGCGGCATGGTTTTCAACAAATATCCTTCCGGCTTTAGCGCCATCACTTCAAGCACGCTTTCCTTGTCCCCCTTGCTGGTCAGGAAAATAACCGGGATATCCGCAAACTCAGTTTCCGTGCGGATCATCTCAAGCACCTGCCTGCCGTCGCAAACGGGCATCTCATAATCGAGCAGCACCAGATCCGGACGGTTTAAGGTTAAATATTTGATTGCCATCATCCCAGAATTCGCCAGGATTACCTGATAATGATCCTCAAGCCACCCCTTTACATTGCGCAGCATCGCCCCCGAATCATCCACAACCAGGATTTTCTTTTTATTATGCTTGCCATATTTCGTGACATAATTGTCAATTTCCGCGCTCACCTGCCCCACATTGATCGGCCTCTTAAATTCAATTGGCACCATATGTTTCGGGATCAGTTTTTCCACTGCCAGGATCTCATCCATATCCCCCATTATAAATATTACCGTGTCATCCTCAACCGCCTTATCCTTAATGTAGTTCAATGCCTGCTGCTGTCCTGACAGTTCCCCATCAGCATAAATCAGCATTGCGCCGATCGGCTCCTCAATACGGCGCACGGCATCCATATCTGCCTTTACCATCATAACCTTATAGGATAATTCCTCAAATTTTTCCTTCAGGGACATAATGATGTAGCTCTGTGTTTCCGCAATGATCAATATATTATGCATAATTTCCCTCACTCTGCCGTTTAAACGGCTCTTCCTTAGCAGGAATCTGTATTTCCACGATATTATAACAGATTTCCTTCCCATTGTCTAGACCTTTCAGGCATCCGCATCCTTATCCGGCATATCCCCCTCTATGGTATCCTCCCCATCCGTGCGGGCACGCTTTCTTGCCTGATGCAGTTCATGCAGCGTGGTATCCCCTTCCCGGCGCTCGGACATCATAGCAAACAGCCGGGTGAGGATATGCAAAAAGATCGGCACAAAAACTGTGCATAACACGCATCCCATAAACATCCTGCTTGAATACGGCTTCGCCGTAAGCGCCGCAATCAAGGTTGCCACATACATGGAAAGCAACAGCACCACACATAGTAGCGCAGCAATCCTCATCCCTTTTGTTACCTTTTTCATCTTTATACCCCCTGTTTGCCAAAGCAGGCATACCAAACATGAATCGAAAGCTTACTATCAAATTTAGAAATCATTCCATTGCCGCTCGTTGCGAAGCAATTTACAGAAATTTTTAAGCGTCTTTTAACTTTTACCTATTTTCTTAAAATATTCTTTTATCTCCCTCTCATACCCGTTATCCGATGGAAAATAAAATTTCCTATCTTTGTAAATATCTGGAAGATACTGCTGTTCTACATAATGATTCTCATATTCATGCGCATACTTGTACCCAATTCCGCGCGAAAGCCTGGCTGCGCCTGGATAATGGGAATCCTGCAAATGCGGCGGAACAGGAGGGGTCTGATCCTGCTCCACCAACTGCATCGCTGCATCCACCGCCATAATGGCGGAATTGCTCTTTGGCGCGCACGCCACATAGGCCGCCGCCTGCGCAAGCACAATCCGTCCCTCCGGCATCCCAAGCCGCTCCACAGCCTGCGCCGCCGCAGTCGCTACCACCAGGGCATTGGGGTCGGCATTTGAAACATCTTCCGCTGCACAGATCATAATGCGTCTGGCAATAAATGCCACTTCCTCCCCCGCACAAAGCATCCGCGCTAGATAGTAAATAGCCGCGTCCGGATCGGAACCACGCATACTCTTAATAAAGGCAGATATTGTATCGTAGTGGTTGTCGCCCTTCTTGTCATATTTCAATGTCCGCTTCTGGATGCATTCTGCGGCCACCGGCAGCGTAATATGGATTTTCCCATCCACCCCCCGCTTAGTTGTAAGCACGCCAAGTTCTAATGCATTGAGCGCTGCGCGCGCATCCCCGTTCGCCGCATCCGCAAGAAAATCTGCTGCCTCTTCCTCAAGCACCGCACCAAATGCCCCCATGCCACGTTCCCGATCCGCAACCGCACGCATAAGGAGGGCGGCAATATTCTGCTGTGTCAGCGCCTTTAACTCAAATACCACCGAGCGGGAAAGCAGCGCGCTGTTCACTTCAAAATAGGGGTTCTCGGTTGTCGCACCGATTAGCACAATTGTCCCGTCCTCAACAAATGGGAGCAGATAATCCTGCTGCCCCTTATTAAAACGGTGGATCTCATCCACAAACAGAATCGTTTTCTTCCCATACATGCCAAGGCTGTCCTTTGCTGACTGCACCGCACCTTCCATATCCTTCTTGCCCGCCGTGGTCGCGTTAATCTGTAAAAATCCAGCGCTTGTCGTATTTGCAATCACCTTTGCAAGCGTGGTCTTGCCCGTCCCCGGCGGGCCATAAAAAATCACAGAACCAAGTTTGTCCGCCTTAATCGCACGGTAAAGCAGCTTATCCCTGCCGATAATATGCTCCTGCCCAACTACTTCTTCTAGCGTGCGCGGGCGCATACGGGAAGCAAGTGGTGCTCCCTCCTCCTGTTCTTTCTCCCTCATATAGTCAAATAAATCCATAAATTTCCTCTTTCTATACCGTTCCCGCATTCCCCCTTGCAGGATGACCCTTCCTGTGGTATGATATTGAAAAATTCCAGGGAGGTGATCCATTATGCTGCCAGATGACCCGGTTATGCTTCTTAGTGTTATCAATTTAAAACTCCGCGATTTTTACCCATCCTTTGAAGCACTCTGTGAAGATCTTGAGGCGGATGCAGATACTATCACAAAAAAACTTGCCGCGCTTGGCTACCAATATGATGCCGCACAAAACCGCTTTGTATCATCTGATACCTAACTGCTCTTTACTCCCCTGCACTATACCACTTTGTGCGGCTTGGTCTTCTTCCTTATTATAATATGGCGGATCAGGCTTAAAAATATAATCCCGAGCACTGCACCCGCCGTATCAACCATCACATCACGCAATTCCCCGCTGCGCCCAGGCACAAAAAGCTGGTGGAACTCATCACTTGCCGCATAACACGCAGAAATAAGCACCGCGAGGACGCAGCGTCGGCGGTAGGGCATTAAAAAAGAAGAAAGCCAGAACGAAGCCAACATCGCAAGTACCGCGAACTCCGCCATATGCGCCGACTTACGCACCAGAAAGGAAAGTACTTCCCTCATCTTTTCTGGATCCTTCGCCACACCGCCAATCAAATGTTCATCCATCAGCACATCCACAATCACATTGCTGCTTTGCGAGGACTCCACCGCAGTTTTGGCTGAGAACGAAAAAATCACGCCCATAAACAAAAGCATCGGCAGCG
>CAMWUU010000314.1 GCA_947177515.1 uncultured Lachnospiraceae bacterium | reverse complement strand
GTTCCCTAGCGTCAAAGGTACTTGGGTTTACCGGGAGTGACAACCAGGGAATTATCGGGCTTGAAGTTGAGTATGATAAGTACCTTCAGGGAACGCCCGGGAAGATACTGACCATGACGACCGCACATGGGCTGGAACTTGAAAATACTGCAGAAAACAGGGAGGAGCCTGTTGCGGGCAGCCACTTGCACACAAGCCTTGATATCGTAATACAGCAGTTTGCTGAGCAGGCGGCTTTAAAGGTTTACGAGGCGAAGGGGGCGAACCGGGTCAGCATCATAGTTATGAACCCTCAGGATGGCGAACTTTATGCGATGGTAAATGTCCCGGAATTCGACTTAAACGAACCATATACCCTGACGGCGCAGGTGCTTGGCGATAATGATCCTAATACCCTGACCGATGCAAAGAAAAATGAGCTTTTAAACGCCATGTGGCGCAACCCATGTATCAATGATACCTATGAGCCAGGTTCGGCTTTTAAGATTGTGACGGCGACAGCAGCACTCGAGGAGGGGGTGGTGAAGCTTACGGACACCTTTTACTGCCCAGGCTACAAACTTGTAGAAGACCGGACAATACGTTGCCATAAGGTAGGCGGCCATGGGAGTGAGGACTTTAAGCAGGGAATCATGAATTCATGCAACCCGGTCTTTATGGAGGTTGGAGCCAGGGTTGGAGCCGAACGGTTTTTATATTATTTTGGTAAACTGGGTCTAACGCGCCGCACCGGTGTGGATCTGCCGGGTGAGGCGAATTCTATTTTACATAAACTGGAAAATATTAAGGCAGTGGAACTTGCGACAATGTCCTTTGGGCAGTCGTTCCAGATTACCCCGCTGCAGTTGATGAGGGCGGCAAGCGCCGCAGTTAACGGGGGAACCCTGGTTACTCCGCATTTTGGTGTTTCCGTGGAAAATGCAGAGGGGGTTACAGTAAAGACCTTCCAATATGAGCAGGAGGAGGGTGCAGTGTCCGCGCAGACCAGCCAGACAATGCGGGAACTTTTGGAGGCAGTGGTCGCGGAGGGAACCGGGAAGCGCGCGTATGTGGCAGGACTGCATATCGGCGGAAAAACCGCAACTTCGGAAAAACTTCCGAGAAGGACGGGGCGTTATATTGCATCCTTCCTTGGATTTGCCCCGGCCTCTGATCCGCAGGTAATGGTTCTGGTTATGATTGATGAGCCGGAGGGTATCTATTATGGGGGGACGATCGCTGCCCCGGTTGCGGGGGAGATATTTGGAAATATTCTGCCGTATCTTGGGTTTGCCCCGGATTACAGCGAAAATGAACTGAAAGAATACTCGCTTGGCACCGTTGTGGTTCCGGATTTTACCGGGAAGGGGATAAAGGAGGCAAAAACGGAGTTTGCGGCATATTCGGAAGGAGAACTCTATCTGGTCGGGGAAGGGGAAACAGTGAAGGAACAGTTTCCACTGCCGGGTGAGGAGGTCAATGAGAACAGCGACTTGATATTGTATGTGGAATAGCCGGGAAAAATGGGATGGAATACAGAAAGGATATGAAGTATGGATTGTCAAGGAAAATTTTTCCATAAAAATGATTTATTTGGGAAAAAAGTTTTGATTATGGGAACCGGTATCAGCGGGATTGCGGCGGCGAAACTTTTGGATGGGATCAGCGACATTACTTTATATGATGCGAATGAAAATCTTGATGCGATGGAAATCAGGGGAAAAATAAAGGAAGATTTCCGCGGGCGTATTGTGCTTGGGGAATTTCGCAGTGATATGGCGGCGGATATGGATTATGTGGTGCTAAGCCCGGGTGTGCCGGCGGATCTGCCTGAGATTGACCGTCTGCGGGATCCGGGGGCAAAAATAATCGGCGAGGTCGAACTGGCGTACCAGTTTGAGAGGGGGCACCTTTTGGCAATTACCGGGACAAATGGGAAAACGACGACGACCGCCCTGACAGGGGAGATTATAAAGACATTTTATAAGGATGTTTTTGTGGTCGGAAATATCGGGGTTCCATATACGGAGATGGTTTTGGGTACATCAAAGGATTCTGTTACGGTAGCAGAAGTAAGCAGTTTCCAGCTAGAAACCATAAAGGATTTCAGACCGTTTGTTTCGGCAATCACAAATATTACGCCGGATCATTTAAACCGCCATCATACAATGGAAAATTATGTATCGGCAAAGCTTGCCATTGCCAGGAACCAGACCATGGAGGATATTTGTATCCTGAATTATGAAGATGGGAGGCTTCGTGCCGCGGGGGAGAAACTTGCCTGTAAGGTGATCTGGTTTTCTAGCGAAAGGAAACTGTCCGAGGGGTTCTTTCTTTCCGGGGATGAGATTATTTATGTGCAGGGCGGGCAGGAGAATGTGCTAGTCAATGTGAATGAACTAAATATTATCGGGCGGCATAATTACGAGAATGTAATGGTGGCAGCGGCAGCAGCAATGGCACTGTCCATACCAGTAGAATGCATCCGCAGGGCGCTTAGGGCATTCCGGGCAGTGGAGCACCGCATAGAGTATGTGGCGGAGAAAAATGGTGTTAAATATTATAACGATTCGAAGGGAACGAACCCGGATGCATCCATAAAGGCCGTGCGCGCGATGACAGCGAAAACCTTCCTGATTGGCGGCGGCTACGATAAGGGTTCTGAGTACGGTGAGTGGATTGACTCGTTTGAGGATCGTATCAAGTGCCTTGTGCTGATGGGGCAGACACGCGAGAAGATCGCGCAGGCCGCGAGGGAGAAAGGATTTCATAATATTGTGTTGGTGGGGGGAATGGAGGAGGCGGTAAATTACTGCCAGGAACATGCGCAACCTGGCGATGCGGTTCTGCTCTCCCCCTGCTGCGCAAGCTGGGGAATGTTTAAGAATTATGAGGAGCGCGGGCGGATTTTTAAAGAGTTGGTTCTGGCACTCCCTTAACAGGCTTCCTGGGATTTTACGGGTACTTTCGGCGCAGCGGCTATGAAATTATCAGGAAAGAGGTTTTGCTATGACGAGGGATGATATGGAACAGGGGAAGCGGAGAAAGAAAAAGCGCTATTATGATTATACGCTCTTATTCCTCGTCCTTTTCCTGGTGTGCTTTGGGTTGGTGATGGTATTTAGTGTCAGCTATTACAATGCTGAAAAATACTACCATGACCCCACCCTGTTTTTACGCAAGCAGGCAATTTTTGCGGTAGCGGGCACGGCGCTTATGGTTTTAATCTCAAAGATCGATTACCGCATCTATATACAAAAGCTTCCGTTCCTGCCGGCCAAACCGATCTTTTTATTGTATATGGTCTGTATTGCATTGCAGCTTTACCTCGTACTGTTTGGTGCCACAACGGGCGGTTCGCAGCGCTGGATTGAGCTTGGGAGCTTCGGAAAATTCCAGCCCTCCGAAATCTCAAAAATCTGTGTGCTCCTGCTGACAGCCTATATTGTGAAACTATCGCCTAGAAGATTGAACCATATCACAGGTTTTATCCGGGTTCTGACCATAATGGCACCACTGATTATCCTAGTTGTGTGGGAAAACTTTTCCACCGCCCTTGTTATGGGTGTGATGATGGTGGCAATCTGCTTTGTGGCTACCCGCAACAAAAAATATTATATTGTAATTGCCCTGGTACTGGTTGCTGCCGCAGTCCTCTTTATCGTACTTTTTCCTTACCGGCTGGAGCGAATCAATATCTGGCGTGATATTGAAAACCATCCGAAAGGCTACCAGATTTTGCAGGGACTTTACGCGATTGCAAGCGGGGGGCTGTTCGGGAAGGGACTTGGACAGGGCGTTCAGAAACTTGGTTATATCCCGGAAGCGCACAACGACATGATTTTCTCCACAATTTGCGAGGAACTGGGGCTGGTTGGAGCCTTTGCGGTACTGTTTTTGTTTGTGCTGCTGCTCTGGCGTATCTTTATCATTGCGATCAACGCGCCGGATCTGTTTGGAAGCCTGATTGCGACCGGTGTTATGGCGCATATCGCAGTCCAGGTATTAATCAATGTCGCGGTTGTGACAAACACGATCCCCTCAACGGGAATCCCGCTTCCCTTTATCAGCTATGGGGGCAGTTCATTGCTTGTTCTGATGATGGAGATGGGGATTGTACTAAGTGTGTCCGACCGGATTGAGGGAGAAATTTAAGAATTGGCCATGCACACTGTGGGGAAAAGCAGCATAAACTGTAACAGATGCTTTCTTTCGAGGTGTGTGCCATGGCTTGTATTTGGGTTTCGGGCGGTCGGTTGCTTAATGGCGAGATAAAGCTCCAGGGTTCAAAAAATGCGGTTCTGCCGATGCTTGCGGCGGCACTTTTGATCCCGGGGGAAACAAAATTTCAAAATTGCCCGGACATTGCGGATGTGCGGGCGATGGCAGCGCTCCTAAAAAAGCTTGGGGCAGTAGTCAGGCGGGAGGGGGATGCACTGT
>CAMWUU010000313.1 GCA_947177515.1 uncultured Lachnospiraceae bacterium | reverse complement strand
CAGTCAATGTTATGATTTCTTCTTATTTGTATTCTACGGAACGCTCTTTTCTTGCGTTGAGTATTAGTGTTTTACGGAGCATCATTGTAAATGCGGCAGTCATTCTGATTTTGCCATATATATTTGGTGAAGGTGTAATATGGTTTTCCTTGTTGATTTATGAAGTAATTGTATTGGTTATTGCAGTAGCACTATTAAAACATTCAGAAAGAAACGGTATTTGTTTCAAAGAGTAAAGGAGGAGCAAAATGCTTATTACAATTAGTCGTGAGTTTGGCAGCGGAGGACGTGAATTAGGAAAACGCCTGTCTGATGTATTGAAGATTCCCTGTTATGACAAAGAAATTATTCAGATGATAGCTGAAAAGCGGGGATTTGATGAACGATTTGTTTCCCATATATCAGAAAAAAATTTGCAGGCTGCATATCCTCTGACAATAGGGTGTCGTTTTACTATGACCCCGCACCCTGTTACAAAGCAGGCGGTAGCGATTGCTGTTGAACAGCAAAAAATCATTAAAACCTTTGCGGAGCAGGGGGATTGTATTTTGATTGGACGTTGTGCAGATGTAGTTTTAAAAGAATATAGCCCGTTTAATATTTTTGTATATGCTGATATGGACACAAAGCTAAAACGGTGTATGGAACGAGCGCCAAAAGGTGAAAACCTCACTCGCACAGAGCTTGAACGTAAGATACGGGAGGTAGACAAAGAACGTACTAGGTACAGGGAGTTTTATATAGGTACAAAAGGAAATACACGTTCAAATTATCATTTGTGTATAAATACCTCTGGTATAGAAATCAAAAAGATAGTTCCCGTGTTGGCTGAATACATTAAGGTTTGGTTTGAAATAAGGATTGAGAACAAAGCAGGAAATGTATAGGAGGGATAAATATTGAATTCATTTTTTAAGGATATCTGACCAGTATCATACCGGTTACTTTTAATTTAAAGACGGAAAGAAGGGAAGAAAAAATCGGTAAGGGAGAGCCGGGATCCATGGTGACGACCCATAAAATCCTGATAAAAAGATATTACTTACCAGCATCTTATTTGCCTGTGTTGCTGAAATGGTTTCTACATGATATAAGTAGAAAAGAAACTGAAATATTTTGTAAAGCTATTATTGGCTTGAACAAGGTGTTATTTACAAATGGAATAAATAATGATCTGCTAATAATGCGTTGGTATTAAACAAAAAAAGGTGGAGATAAAAAAGAGTGAAACAGGAAAAATTAAGTTTTTAAAAGTAAGGTAACAGGGGGATGGTAAGGCGCTCTGCTTCGGCGGGGCGTTTTTCTATTTTGGAAAATTTATCTTATAGTAACCTTGTATTTATTAATCACACGGTTTATAATAGAGAATGTGTTAGGAAATGTGGATCATGACAATATTTGATATGATAGGCAAATCAACGCATTTTAGGAGGAATTTTTATTATGATTAAGATACTTTTCGTCTGCCACGGCAATATTTGCCGCAGCACAATGTGTGAAAGTTATTTTACCTACTTGGTTCAACAGCGTGGTCTTTCTGACCTTTTTTCCATCGCTTCCGCCGCGACAAACCGCGAAGAAATCGGCAACCCGCCGCACTATGGCACAGTGCGTAAGCTGCGTGAAGAGGGGATTGCGGTCGTGCCGCACCGCGCTGTGCAGATGACGGCTGCGGATTATGAAAAATACGATTACCTTATCGGAATGGACAGTGCGAACATCCGCAATATGCAGCGCATTGCAGGAGGTGATCCAAAGGGGAAAATCCGGAAGCTGCTTTCTTTTGCAGGCGAGGAGCGCGATGTTGCAGACCCATGGTACACGGGCGACTTTGAGGCAACCTATCGGGATACTGTGGCAGGGTGTACAGCACTTTTGAAATTGCTTGACTGAGTTTAGTAATTACAAAGGCATTGATACAGAGTTTGAGGAATTAGCAGCTTTTCATAAGGTGAAAGAAATTGTAGAAAGGGTGTAACCATATTATTTTTTTACATCAGCGCTTCTACAATTCCGATTTATGGAATGAAGCAGAACGGAAGTGAAAAAGGAGGTAAAAAAATGGATTTTTGAAAGACATTTGATAAAATACCAGAAAGCTTTGACAATTATAGATCAAGATATGTTATTAGAGAATAATCAGGTTTTGGTGATATGTAATGATAGGAATATATTTTAGCGGTACAGGGAACACAAAGTTCTGTGTTGAAAAATTTTTAATAGAATATAACCATGTTAAAAATTCATATTCAATAGAAGAGAATGAAACTTTGGAGAAAATAAAAAATAACAATGAAATTGTGATAGGCTATCCGGTGCAATATAGTAATATTCCTAAAATACTGCGGGATTATATTGTGGATAATCCGTATGTTTGGAAAGGAAAAAACATTTTTATAATTGCAACAATGGGGCTTTTTTGTGGTGATGGTGCAGGGATATTAGCACGGCTGTTAAAAGGTTACGGTGCTATTATCGCGGGCGGGCTGCATTTGAAAATGCCTGATAGTATTTGTGATGAGAAAGCATTGAAACGCAGCTTTAAAGAGAATAAAGAATTGGTAATGAAAGCTGAGGAAAAAATATGTAAATCAGTTCTTAATATAAAAAATGGAAAACCACCGCAGGAGGGATTGGGAATTGTATATCATTTGGCAGGGCTGTTTGGGCAAAGACTATACTTCTTTTGGAAGACCCGAAAATATACGGATAAGTTAAAAATCAATTCCTCAAAATGTATTGGTTGCGGTTTATGCGAAAAGCTATGTCCTATGAAAAACATTGCAATAACAGATGGAATAGCTGTTTCTGGTAATAAATGTACTATGTGTTATCGATGCATTAATCAATGTCCAAAACAGGCAATTACATTATTGGGTAAGAAAGTTATTGAACAGAATGATATAAGTAAATATTTATAATTTCCTGTTTAGCAAAGAAGAACTTAACTTTTTGAAGAGTTTTTGTAATAATTTAAGGTAGAATAAAGAGATGGGCAAAACGAACAGATAAAGAAATATATCTTTATGGAGCTGCTTTGGGTCATGGCTTGCAAAGCTTTATAAGTATTGGATGCGTAAAGTTTTGCACATAGTTATCTTTGAATCAGTAATGAAAGTTATTATGTTCCGGAAGAAAAGGCAAAGAAGAAATTTTGCAGTATTTAGAGGAATGTTGGTTTTGGCAATGGCACTATCGGCATGTTCTTTTAATAAGGAATACTTACGGCAAAAAACTGCTGGACGCAAGGGAAAATTCCATTGCCGCCGATAAGATGATGCGTGTGCTGGAGGCGGAAAGCATGGAAGGGAACAGACCTTAATACACTGCATTATGCGATCTGCAGGGGGATTCTAATTCCATAAGCAACCAAGAGAGCATTTGTAAAGGGGGGATTTCACCCGAAAGATGAAATCCCCTGATAAACTGGAAGCCGGGAAACTGGTTTCCACCATATTCAAAAGCGGCCTTTTGACCACGATGCTTCGCATCAGGATCACCCTTTTCATTCAAGGATAAACACTGAAAATGGGTTAAGGATGCAGATACAGGGCGTGGGTAAACCAGTTGAAGGTTTCGTTCTGCAGGGTGGGGGAGATGTCCCACTGCTCCGCGAAGCCGGGGAGCTGGCGGATTTCCTCCCGCCAGCGGGCCAAAATGGATGGCACATTCTCATTCATGCCTCTTTTCTGGCGCTGGGCGGTTCGCTTCTGCCAGGTCTTCAGTTCCTTATATTCCTCCGGGGCTTGGATTTCCAGCAGTTGAAGCTGGGGAAGAATGTGCTGCGCCAACAGCCCCCACTGCTGGATCCGGCGCTCGTCAGAGGGACGGATGGGGCAATCCAGGGCGGGAAGGGCGTACCGCTCCAATTTATCCCGCAACACCTCCAAAGCCTGATCCACCTGAGCCAGAGAACCCGTCTGATAGCAGACAACCGCGTCATGACCGGGGGCGGCCAACTGGCTGGGCGGCTCGTTGGGGTCAGGCTGCTGTGCTGGCCAGGCGAGGATCCGCCAGGGTGTGTTGGAGATGCCGTTCCACTCGTACCAGTCTGGAACATATCCGCCGCCGAGCCAGTACCAGTTAATGGACATCACGCCCCTGCCGCCCTGGAAATACCGGTTGATGGGCAGATAGTCGTACCAGTACCCCGGCTGTTCCCGGACAAAGCCGTAAATTCCACCCAATTCGCTGACAAAGTGAAACTCAGGGAAATGGTTTTCTACCATTTGGATGAGCTTTCGTTTGATGGGAACACTGCGCACTGCCATAAAAATACCTCACTTATAAAATCAAGGCGCCGCATAAATCTCCAGATCCTTGGATGATAAATTCTCATTTGTCGAATTGATTCGCCTAAAGTATATCACAAAGCCAACCATCATTCAACCCCCCCCATTGCAGGGCCTTCATCTGCTTGGCAAGCAATGTCTTTGTTCCCACAAA
>CAMWUU010000312.1 GCA_947177515.1 uncultured Lachnospiraceae bacterium | reverse complement strand
CTGCAACTTCCTAGGGCCGTTTGGATGGGGGTATTGGGGGATGTGCGGAGAGGGGAAGGGGGAGTAAAAATTTTGAAGGGGTATCCTGCGATTCTGGGGAATTGTACGTCCTGACGAATGCCGGAGGGGAATATGGTGCAGCAGCACTCCTGTACCCGGGGCTATTACAGACGTTAGCAGAAAATAGCAATGCTGACCTGTTTATCCTCCCGAGCAGTATCCATGAAGTATTGGTCATGAAAGCAGATGGGGCGATGGAGGCAAAGGAATTACAATGTATCGTAATGGACATTAACCAAAGTATAGTAAAACCAGAAGAAGTCCTCTCCAACCAGGTATACCGATATGACCGGGAAAGCCAAAGCCTTTCCCTAGCAACCACAAGGGAAGAAACCGAGGAACTGTTGGGGGGATTCCCTCTGTGGGGGATGCACGGACAGACAGAAATGCAGGGGATGGATATTGATGGACTGGAACGGTAAAAATGGATCCCCTAAAAGTTTTGGCGGACATGGTACATGGTTTATCAGGGAAGGGGGCAGTGTAATATTTCCATCTTAGTCTACAAACAAAGGTTCCTCAACCCAAACGATAAAAGTACCGCAAGCAAGAACTATGCCCATGTCCGCTACATTGCCACCCGCCCGGGGGTGGCACCAAACCAAGGGATGAACCATGGGCTGTTTGGCTGCCTGGTTCCGGGCAGCCAAAGGGTGGATTTCCCGGATTGGAAACCCGTGGCGCAACTTGTGTACCAGAATGCCAAAAAACACATCACCATGTACCGCAGCGTGGTTTCCTTTGGGGCGGAAACCGCAAAGGGGTTGTACCTGTATGACCAGAAGGCATGGCAGCGTTATATTGAGAACCACATCCGCACGGTTGCGGAAAAGAATGGGATCCGGCGGGAAAACTTCCAGTGGGCGGCAGCCCTCCACCCGGAAAAAGACCACCCCCATGTCCATATCGTGTTCTGGGATCCGTCGGAAGGGCGTGCAAGGATCAAAAACCCCTTTACACACCCTGCCATCCCGAATGGCATCCGCAGGCAAATGATTAAGGATACTTTTGCAGACCGGATACGGGCGTATGGGGAGGAAAAAAATAAGGCTGCGGCAGAAATGCGCAGGTTTGGGGATGGGCTGGTGGAGGATTTTGAGCGTCATATCCGGCAGATGGGCTGGAAACAGTACCAAAGAACCCGGGAAGGGTATGATATGAAACCGGAGTTGGCAGGTGTTTTTGATTTTGAAGAAAAAGTGCTGAATGGGGCGGCTGAGCGGGTGTTCCAGATCAAATCCACGTTCCTTGGGCGGGGGCGGGTTGCCTACCAGTTACTGCCGCCGGGGTTAAAGGGACAGGTGGACAACCTTGTGGCATACCTCCTGTCCGAACTGCCCAGCCTGCAAAAGAAAAAAGAGGACTATGTGGAAAGCAAGATGAAGATGGTTCTCCTGTATGGCGGCAGTGAAACCTACCTCGATAACAAACGGAGGGATTTTTGTGCCGAGGCAGACAAAATCCTTGCCAACCGGGTATTGGGGATGGTAAAGACCTTAAACCGCTTGGAGAGTGAAGGGAGGCAGATGGATTATTTGCAGAACCGCAAGGAAACCTATATGGGGCAGATGCTTGTGGAAATGTTTGATATGCTTGCAGGAATGGTGTGGGCAAATGAACACCAGTTTGCGGAATCCGTGGGACGTGCTAGGTGTGGGGAATTATCAAAGGAGGCAAGGAAGGAACGGTACCTGCGGTATCAGGATAAAGGGTATGAACATTGACCGGGATGAGGGGCATGCCCCATCCACGTCCCCACAAGATACAGAAAAAAGGGGGTGGTACACCATCAAAAGCAAAACAGAATTCTATCAGGCATATTTCGGGTTACTGGTCAAAAAGGGGTACATGGTCTGCCCGCCATCCTCCCCGGACTATGTGGCGGACATCCACCGGAAAGATAAGCCCCTGGCCTTTTATACCAGGCAGGATGCCATCCTTGCCAACCCATTTGTCAAAGTGGATGCAAAACACTTAGAGAAACTGGTAAGCCTTGCGGAAACCACGGCAATCTCCTGCGGGATCTGCACGGAAAAGCCATATGATGAGGAAACAGCAAAGGAAGATAGTAATGGAGTCGTGCGGATCAACCAGCATAATGGGGTTGTCCTAAGCTGTAGGCACCATCCGCTCCTGGGCTATGTCCTCTGCACGTACCGGGAGGATACCGGGCATGGGGGGAACCCCATTATATGCACTAACTTAATAAAAATGCTGGCATTTGTAACCGCTCTTTTTTCGTTTTTCAACAAAAGAACCCACAGAACAAGTTAAAAATGCATCCCCAAAGGGAAGGTTAATCCCCCATACAATTAGAAAAAAAATTAACAGAAATACCAGTTTTGTTTCCCTCCATATGCTCCTGTTTTTTCCGTTTTCCCCAGAGGGGGAAAAATCCACACTGCCAATAAATTTTTCAACCAGTAGTGCAAGCATCATTTTCCCGTTGGTCCATGCTTCTGTGGCTTCTTTTGTTTTCGCTGGCACACTTCCTGCACCAAGTATGGATTCATACCTTTTAAATACCAGTTCCACCTGCCAGCGCAGACGGTAAATGCCAAGGATATCTTCTGCTGTAAATGTTTCCGGGAGTGAAGTTGCAACAAAAGTATAATGGTATGAAAATTTTGTGCTATCTGAAATTTTTATCTGTTTTTTGCTCTCTTTTTCCTTTAATCTTTTTTCTTCTTTTTTTATTTCTTCTTCTGTTTTTTAAGAGTGCACATATCCTTACAGGCTTATAATTTTTCTGGCTGTCTCTGTAATAAAACAAAGCGTCCGAAGCACCGCCATCCAGCGTTTCCAGCCAGTCTGTAAGAAGCACCTGTTCCCCTTCTGCATTATATAAATTAAATGCTTTGTTCCTCATCCTTAAAATAAAGTTCCCGCCATTCCCAAGGCAATATTCCATCCCGGTTATTGTTGCATATGCACGGTCTGCTATTATTAAGTCATTTTCTTTTATTTCAAAATTTTTTAATGTTTCCCCTGTTTTTTCTTCTGTTATTTTATACTGCTGGCAGTTTAATGAAAACAGATCAATGCATAATGGAGATGCCATGCCTGTTTTACAGCACCTTTTGTATAGACATCAGAAGCGTCTATGGCAGTTACATTGTATTTTTTAAGTAGTTCCGGCTTCTGGTAGTGGCACATTTTTTCTGCTTTTATGTTTCCTGTAATCCACTGGAACCATGCATTGCTTTTTGTAAAACGTTTCATAAATGCAACATCACTCATTTTTCCTGTACCATTCATTCCTGCAAGCTGGCTGGTTTCTACAAGTGATGCACCATATATGTAATACAGGCACATAACCAGCAGTTCCCCTGGTGTTTGCACAGTACGTTTCCTTTCTATTGCCTTTGTTTCATAACATGCCTGCTGGTATCCCTCTGGCAAAAGTTTTATTAATTCTTCTATTTTTATATCCATAATAGATTACCCCCTGGTTTTTATTATGGCATATTTCTCTCTTTTTTGCAAATAAGTTAGTGCATATGGGGCTTTACACCCTGTTTAAGGATACCGTCCTGCCAACCCTGACGGAGAAGGTACGTACCTTGTTTAACTATCAGGGCTAAAAATGGGGATAAGTTAGTTAGTGCTATATAAATAAATTTTCCTGAAACTATTTTCCTGAAACTTGATATGCTCCCTTCTAGGTGGGCAAGCGAAATAATAAAAAACTTATTATTTGGAAGGGAGCATATTTTATTACAAAAAGAATTATATCTGTATAGAACAAGAAAAATATTGCAGAAATATATTTGAATGATTTGATAAGTCAGAAAATACTTTACAAATTATGGAAGTAAAAGAAAAGATACTTTCCTGATGGAGAGTCATAAGCATTACTCTATTGAATTGGAAAAATGGGTTGTTTAGAGTATCTGTCACAAATAAGATTGTACCTTGCGTTATTAGAATTCATGCTCTTTTTGATGAAAGTGACAGCAACAATACCGCTATTGGCATACAGCTTTACTGTATTGGTACTGTCGCCATGCAGCCTCCATTTGATCTGGCAAATTGTTGATGTGTGACTACATTTCACTGTAGCTTATCAAGATCGATCAATATCTGACATTTGTCTTTATGATTTTTGATTTATTTTTTTTCATATGAAAATTTTAACTTCATTTGTCCATCATCAAATAAAGGAATACCATATAATTTTAGTTTCACTATGTTAAATCACCACTGTTTTTTCAGAATATCGTATAGTAAGATGAATGGTGGCAATTTTGATTGGAGTAGTCCAATAGGTTAATTTAAGGAAAATAGATGGATCTAAAGGTGAAATAAATTGCACCCAAAAAATCGAATAATAGATTGACAATAATTAGGAAATTCCTGTATAATACAAACATAGGGGATTCCAAGAAAGCAGGTGA
>CAMWUU010000311.1 GCA_947177515.1 uncultured Lachnospiraceae bacterium | reverse complement strand
CGGTTTTTTCTAATATTTTATTTGTGTAGTATACCGTAGAAGGGGACGTGCAGATAGGGGGTGTATACTTTAACACCTGCCGGATTCGGGATACGACCCGTTCAGACGAGGCAGAAGGGATTCGCGCCCGATTTGCAGGAGGGGCAGGTCATGGAGGTAGTCGTATGAAAGAAGGATTATTTGAGAAAAACATGTCGCTGTCAGAAATGGATGCGGTGCTGGAGCATTTTCTGGCAAAGGAGGGTTCAGCAATACGTATTTTGGTAGATATTCCGCTGACGGAAGAAGAATACATTCTGCTTTCGGATAAGCTTATCAGCATGAAACGGAATATGGCTACCATGCAGCGCTACCGTATCAGTATGCTGCTTGCATGGGCGTATGCGCTCTATTATGGCAAGGAGGAGAGCAGGGAATACTGTGAGATCATGAGCAAACTGGATGAGATGCCACAGCATTTTACAAGGCAGTTTTTCCGGATTTGCAGCAGGACATTTGAGGAATTCGGGCTAAATACATATTTTAAAGAAATTTGCAGCAAACAGCAGCTTTGCGGTATGATGGTTGCCCAAGCGGGAATATCGGAAGAGATGGCACCGCATTTTTGCAGGCTTTTGGAAGAATTGATTGAAGGCAAATCCATCCGTGAGGCGATGGACGAGATGGGAATGACAAACAATGAGCATCTGGAGGATGTAGCAAATGCTTCCAGCTATTATTTCCTTGAAAACCTTCTTCTCTCAGCAAAGGAAATGATGCGTGACTGCCAGAGCGGCCATTACACGGAGCCGGAAATCCGCGAGAAGTACAATATTACATCGAGCAGGCTGATTCATACATGCTGGTGCTGGGTTCAGGAGCGGAATAGAGCCTGTGCGTAGGGTTCGGGAGGAAAAAGCGGCGGGAAGGAAAAGCTTGTAAAGAAATTATGGAAGCCGGATTACAGGTTTGCGATATACGCGGGGATATAAATTGAAACCAGCAGGAATGAAGGAGTTGATCGGAGTTGAATAAAAAGAATGGAAATGCCGCACGGAGTGAAAATATATCCGTGCGGCATTTTGATGTGCGAATATAGGAAAATAACATTTGCTTTTTTGCACCTGATGGATTCTTTCTTTTCTAGTCTTAGCAGGTTATAATGGAGAGGAAGGAGGATTATTTTATGAATATGAAGGTGATTGGAAAATATTTACAATATCTAAGAAAAAGCTATAATTATACACAGGACGATTTAGCTGGAAGACTTGCAATTTCACGGCAGGCCATTTCAAAATGGGAAACGGGGGCAACGATTCCGGATTTGGAAGTTCTGCTGGAGCTTTCAAAATTGTATGGTATCTCGATCAATGATATCTTAGAGCCTGAGATAACGCAGCAGAGGATAACTGATTTTGAGCAGATTTCTACCATTCCGCAGGAGGAAATAAAAGAGATATTGGGAGAGTTTGACAGGAATTCTCTTTTACTTGCCTTAATGGGTGCATCGCCGGAGTTAAATAATTTTTTTAAGAGGATATTTCCGGAGATTAATGATGAAATGATGATGAATAGGATTGGCAGGGTGAAAGTGGAGCAGGTGGAGGATATGCACAGACAGATTGTCGCGCTGATAAATTTGTGTGCGATGGATAGAAAGGATGGGAGGGATGGAAAGAGTGGGAGATAATATCTCTCCCACTTTTTCCATCCCTCCTCCAAAAAATTTTATTTATCATTCGCAGATTTTCATACATCATTCCATTTTTTACGGCTCACAATGCAGCCGCAGTACATTTACCGAATACATTGGTGCCGTATAGTTAAACTGGCTGCCCGCGCCTTCCAGTTCCATACTTTGTAATGTTACCACCTCCGGCTTGCCAAGCACATTGTCGTTTGCAAGGCTATTGCCAGCTACAAGGTCAAGGGAAGCCGTGCCTGTGATTCCTTTTGCCCCGGTAAGGTCGATGGCAAAGGTCTTTGGCATTCCCGTCACATTGACAAGTTTGATAATGATATCGCCGCTTTCATCCGTGCTTACCACCTGGTAGCTTTCGGCGTTTGTGGTTTCCGGCAGGTCGTAGTCCACAAAAAGTTCGTCGTCAATAAAACATTTCACATTCTTATCGGTTACAACAATACGCAGTGCATAAGTTTTTCCTACTTCAATCTTACAGTTTTTTACTGTTCCATTAAGCTGCCCGGACTTAGAACCTGCTTCCACCTGCTGAAGACAGGAAAGCGTATTGCCCCAGCCGCCAATGTTCCAGAAGAAATTATCATCCACTCCGCGCACGGCAAACGGGATTAAGAATCCTTCCTGGCCGCCATTTTTTGTTGCAGTCAGTTCGTAGGTATAATTTGTCCATCCTGTTTCCCCAAAATATGCTGCGGTTCCGATATTGCCAAAACGCCCGGTGTTGGTAGTGGAGGAGGACTGTAGGAGTGCGCCGTCCTTTACTGACCAGTTGCCATCCGAAGGAGTAACCCAGCGTGCGCCGAAATTCGCGTCGGAGAAATCATCCTCTGTGAGGACTGTGCCGGTGGTATTGTCCGTAATTTTAATATTGTCAAAGGTAGCCGATGTATTCCATGTCCCAACACCGACCCTGCCAGAGAGTGTGATATCCTCGATATCCGCCCCGGTCAGTGTGGAGGAAAGCAGCGCGCTGCCCGCATTTTTTGCAAATACCTGCTGTACATAATAGTTAACGGAGCAGGTGGATGTTCTGTTGTTGAACCAGATTAAGTCCGGTGCCCAGTGCGTGGCGGTCAGGTTGCCAAACAAAGGTGCATAGGCCGCCATTTTTACAATGTCGCCGTTGCGTTCTAACCCCGTCATATATGCCGCTTCGGAAAGCGCTGCGTTTAGGGTGTTTGACTGTGCCGCATATTCGCCGAGGAACACAGGGATTTTACCCCCAAATTTGGTTTCTGTCATATGTTCGGTATCACGGCTGTAGTTTTTCTCGTCGTAATAGTCCACATGGTTGTAGAACCAGGATGGGGAGTTGTAGTAGTGGTGGTCAGTTGCCCCTGCAAAATCGTTAATTGTTTTGTCCGGGTGTTCAGCAAGCCAGCGCGCTGCCTCCTCATAGGATGCCATGTAGTCCACGCCAGAATCGCCATCGTCCACACCTGCGGAGAACATCAGTTCGATCCTATCAAAAAGCACCGGGTTTTCTTCTTTTGCTTTGGCGAAAGCGTCCACAAATGCCTCGTAATGGCGGAAGAAATTATTGCCCCACTGCTCGTTGCCGATGCCAATGTATTTGAGGGCGAATGGCTCTTCATGACCCATTGCAATGCGCACTGCGCCCCATTTGGTAGAAGCATCCCCGCGGCAGAATTCCACAAGGTCAAGCGCGTCCTGCACATACTCATAAAATTCTGCGGTGCCGACATCCGGTCCTAAACCCGGTCCCTGACCCATACAGCCAAGTCCGCAGTTAACTACCGGGACACCGATTGCCCCAATATCTTCGGCAAGCAGGAAATACTCGTAAAAACCAAGCCCGTAGGACATGTAGGACGGGTATTGATCATTTGTTGCGCGCTCGTCGGTCCAGATATTCTGTCCCTGTCTGCGCGCTGCCACATCGCCGTAGGTACCATTAAAAAGGAGTGGCTCACCATCCGGTCCTACACCGATGGAATCCTTCCAGTCATAGGCGGTTGCAAGTGTCGCGCCTTCAATTACGCAGCCGCCCGGAAAACGCAGGAATGCCGGGGAGAGTGCCTCAAGTTTTTCGGCAAGATCCTTTCGCAGCCCGTTTTCGCGCCCTTTGTAGGTATCTTTCGGGAACAGGGAAACCATATCAATAGCAGCGGAACCGGTGTCTATGGTTACTGCTAAGGAAAGATTTCTTGAAACGGTGGAAGATGCCTTTAAGATAAGTTCGTATTTTTTCCATTCGGGACTAATCGATTCGATGGTGCCTCCGCCAATCTGTATTTCGTTGTCTAAAAGATCTACATGGATGGCACCAGTATATCCGTCAAGCTCCCGCGCGTAAATTGAAAATATGTATTCTTCTCCCTCTTTTACCGCCATGCCGTCAAGGAAACCGGAATTCATAATGCCTGCCTGGCGGTCGGAAGTATTTTTTAGTACCATGTAATTCGGGTTGTTGGCATTCAGACAGCCCTCTGGATCATCTTTGATTACCGTAGCGGTGATATCATTTAAGTTCTTCCAGGCATGTTTTTCATTGCCCGCTGCAAAGTTTGTAAATTCGAAGGAACGGTTTTGTACAAGTTCCGCATAAAGTCCTCCGTCCGCAGCGAAATTAATATCCTCAATAAAAATACCATAGAGCATATCACTGATTTCGTGCACCGGGGCGGATGCGTCAATGTCCAGCGTGTAATTACTCCGCGCCTTATTGTAGGCGCTGATGGTTGACGGATCGCCGTAGACAGCCGGTGCTTCGGTCGGGGTGGGAGCCATGGTTGGTAAAGGGGTGGATGCAGGAATAGTTGTTTTGGGGGTCGGGGAGGTCGGGATATTTGTTATCGGCGCTTTGGTTGGGGTAGTA
>CAMWUU010000310.1 GCA_947177515.1 uncultured Lachnospiraceae bacterium | reverse complement strand
AAACTTCCCGTCACGGGATATGAAACCATAATGGATAATGGGCAGGCTAAAGACTATCATAAAGGGCAGGACAGTCCGGATAGCGAAAAAGAGGGAGTAATTTCACAGGATGGAACCGGGCAGGATGATTCCGATGGGGAAGTGGGCAAAGATCTAGCCAGCCAGGATGGAGCAGGTAAAGAGAATATCGAAAATGTAAGCGCCGCCCCGCAGCTTTTTCCAATGCTTGAGAACTACAGGGAGCGCGGCATCAACTTACATCCGGATATCGAGGGACTTGGCGAGTGGATTTGCAGCACGGTTCAGAATGCGGAAGGGAAAATCGAGTGGTTTACCATCAATCCGAGAAAAGGGGAAAAAGAAACCCTAATCTGGAAATATACGCTTGAAGACGACGGAAAATCCTGGGCGAAGGAAGCTGTAAAATGGACACAGGGATTAAAGGGAAAAATTCAGGAAGGTCGGATCACGGTTCTTTATGGTGAGGATAAAAACTATTATGCCTACTACTGCGACAAGGAACAACTCTATCATTTTGTAAAACAGGATGGGGATTCCTATAAAGAGATAATAATTCCGGATTGGGATATCACCGAGGATCGCGATTACAAACAGATTCCCCAAAATGTCTTTGTGGCAGAAAACGGAAATATTATTATGTCACATCAGGGTTATAAATGTTATATCTACAGCGGGGAGGACGGGAGTCTTCTAACCCGTTTTATGTGCGGATGGTACCAGAGTATGTGTGTTTCGGGGAACGAATTGTTTATGATGAAGGACAAGACCAACAATGGCGTTCTTCACTACGATTTACAGGAATTAAAACAACTCCCCGAAATAGAAGGGAGTTTTGAAGGAGGCGTAAGACTTGCCGTTTTGGGGGAGGATCTTTATGCCTGCTGCCCGCAGGGATTGTTCCGGGCAAAAAAGGATGGCGGAAAATTCCAGAAAATTCTCGATGCGGGGAAATTTCATTTTTCCAAGGACAGCGGGAGCCTGTTACAGCTTTTTATGACAGAAAATGAGTTTTATGCAACTTTCGGGGAACAGAGCGGAGTGATCAAAAAATATGCCCCGCGCGACCCAAATGAGGAATTCCTCGGCGAGTTTGTGGTTTATTCCATTGAGAATAACGACTTGATTTTGGATCTGGTTGCGGAATTCCAGACAAGACACCCGGAATTCGATGTGTTTTATGAAACAGGTGACGGCGGCGAGGGAAGTACGACGACAGCAGACCGCATCCGCGCTTTAAATGCAAGAATCCTTGCGGGGGATGGACCGGATGTTTTAGTACTTGACGGTCTGCCGGTGCAGACCTATGTGGAAAAAGGGATTTTGTCGGATTTTAGTGCGGTGCTTGGTGACGATATGGAGAATATCGCACCCAATATCCTTGCCAATTACAGGGAGGGGGACGCGCTTTATATGCTGCCCCTGCGCTTTATGGTTTCCATGTTTGGCACTTCGGGGCAGGATGCGGCAATCTTTGATTCTCTGGAAACATTGGTGGATTTCTGTGACGGGAGGGAGGAGCCCGCGGTTCCGGTGGGGCTGCCATATCCCTATATTTTAGAAATTTTGTACTATAATTTCCCGCCGGAAATTATATCGCAGGACAAAAATATAAATGAGGAAGAAATCAGGAAATTTCTTTTGCTTATCAAGCGTTTCTGTGATATGGAACAGGCGCTGCCGTCTGTAGAATCCGCATATCAGATGGATGCAATGCTCCAGTATAAACAATGCTATATGCAGGGATATACCCTTGACTGGTGGTTTATGGTGGAGGAACAGGAACTTCTGTTCATCAATATGTCCGGTGACCTGGGTTATTTCCCAAATGAAGTAGACCAGCGCGGCGGGGAACTTTACGGCAACCATGGGAGATATTATGCAAATGGGTTGTTGGGGATCAATGCACAGGGGGCAAACAGGGAATGGGCAGAACTATTTGTTAAAGAAGCGTTCTCTTACAGGATGCAGCAGATTGATACCCTGCGTGCAGGATTTCCGGTTCACAACAAACTGTTGGACGAGTATGCACAAAAGGATAATTCACACTATATGCTTGGTGCTGGAAACAAGGACAAAGGAATGTTGTATACGCTGACCGGTTTTACGCAGGCAGATGCGCAAAAGATGATTGCGCTTGCAAGGGCAGTGGATACTCCGGTGGAGAAAAACCAGATCATTTACGAGATCATAGAGGATGAAACATTAAGCTTTCTTGACAGAAAAAAGACTCAGGATGCTGCGGCAAAAGAGATTGCAAACCGTATCCGGCTGTACTATTTGGAATAGAGTATAAAAGGGACATAAGATAGACAAAAGGAATTGTTTTGTGTGCTTTCTTGCCGGGTAAAATGAAGAAAAGATGAAGGATAAAATAAGGGTGAAGTAGATGAAAAAATATATATTAAAGATGTTATGTATCTGTGCGGGTTTTCTCTTTTCTGCTTGTGGGAATGGTATTTTGGGAGGGGAAAGTGTGGATGGGCGAAGGGAGGAAGAAAGCAGTATCCGGGCAGAAGGGGAGAATGGCCAGGGAGGGAGGGACGGCGCGGGAAACGTGGTCACCGAAGGTTTGGGAAATAAATTTGATACACAAAACCAGGATACGGATGCAATGCACGGGGACACTTCGGCAAAAAATTCTTTTATCACAGCAGGCATGTACCGGGAAATCGGGATAAGAAACCCGCCGGATGTCGAAGAGCGGGGAGAAACATACAGCGGCACATATTTAAATGCGCAGGGAAAGATCGAACTGGTTACATTTAGTCCGTGGATGGATACCGGCGGGGAGATGCTCTTTTGTTATACATTAAATGAGGATGGTGTGTCCTGGGACAGACAGCCCATCCTTTGGACGGAAGGGTTAAAAGGCAAAATGCAGCAGAATCGGATTACCGTATTGTTCGGTGAAGATCAGAATTATTATGCCTATTACTGCGATGAGGGACAGCTCTACCATATGGTAAGAAAAGAGGAGGATTCTTTTGTCGAGATTGTGATAAAAGACTGGGACAAAAGCGAAGTGCACAAATATCCTGTGATTCCGGGGGAAGTAGCGGTATTGCAATGCGGGAATATCGTTATGGTGGATACGGTTGGAAATTGTTTTATTTACAGCCCGGATGGTTCAAAGATACTGGCAAGTTTCCGCTGTGGTTGGTGTGAAACCATATGCGTGACGGGAAATGATATTTTTGTGCTTGATCATGAAAACACTTCCATCCTGCGCTACGATGGGAAAAACATGAAAATGCTGCCGTCCTTTGCGGGGGATTTTACAAGTATTGTAAGACTTTCCGTTTTTGGGGATACGCTGTTTGTATGCAGCCCAGAAGGGATTTTTTCGGCGGAACTGAAAGAGGAGGAAAATTTAACCAGCGAGGAAATTCGGCTTACCAAATGGCTTGATTCGGGGAAATTTCATTTTTCCAAGGAAAACGGCTATCCACTGAATCTTTTTTCGCTGGGGGATACTTTTTATATTGTGTATGCGGAGCAATGGGGAAAGGTTAAGAAATATGTCAAAAGAAAAGAAGGAGAAGAATTTTTGGATACATTGACCGTCTATTCCTTAGAAAACAGCGAGCTGGTCATTGATATGATTGCGGAGTTTATAATGAAGTATCCCGAAATTGATGTGCACTATGAAACGGGGGAGGGTACGCAGGGGAGTACCATGATATCAGATCATATCCGCGCTTTAAATACCCGGATTCTGGCGGGGGACGGACCGGACATCCTGATTCTTGATGGTCTGCCCGCACAGTCCTATGTGAAAAAAGGAATTTTAGTGGATCTGAGTACAGCGCTTTATGGGGTTTTGGGGGAACTACAGGAGAATATTGTTTCGAATTACAGACAGGGAAACCGGATCTATATGTTACCGATGCGCTATATGATTCCAATGATTGCGACTTCCGGGCAGAATGCGCAGATTTTTAGTTCGCTTTCCGATCTGGTCACATATTGTGAGGAAGGGGAAGGAAATAAGGTTATTATGCCTGGAGTGCCATATTCTTATATTATTGAACTTTTGTATTATAATTTTCCGCCCAAAATTGTATCGGAGGATGGCAGTGTAAATAAAGATAATCTTCTTGAGTTTATTCGTCTTGCCAAACGATTTTGCGAGGCGGAGGGGGCGGTGGCCTCGGAGGAAGTTGCAGGGAGTGCTTTTAAATTCCGGGCAGGAGTCAGAAAAAGGGGGTATTTTGACGGCAATACCTTGTCGAGTTATGGCTATGGTGAGCAGGTGATTTCCTTTATCAACATGACGGGAATTTACGAGCTTTCTACTTATCCGGAACTGGTGGAATCGTGCGGTGGGGCGCTGCTTGGGAATAAGGGGATGTTTTTTCCGAACGGGGTAATCGGTGTAAATGCATATGCAAAACAAAAGAACCTGGCGTACCGGTTTATCGAAGCAGTTTTTTCCTATGAAATGCAGCGGATACATTCCTCAAATGCAGGTTTTTCGCTTTATGGGAAGGTACTTTCCGAGGATGCTACGGT
>CAMWUU010000309.1 GCA_947177515.1 uncultured Lachnospiraceae bacterium | reverse complement strand
CAATAAAGCTTTCCCTTAGGCAGGGGGCGGGAGATAAAATCCCGATTCCCGAATTTTGCCAGTTTTTGGCGGATGAGGACGGGGAAGTTTTGCCGGTAACAGAATTTATATTGCCGGATGGAAAGCATTTCCGGGCAGAATTTCATCTGCATTATGTCCGCTATTTTCTTGATAATAGGGAAATATTTCAACCAGTATATAGTTTAAAGGAATACATGGAATTTTCAAAATCGATAACGGCTGTGGAATGGCTTATTTTCCTGCTTGCGATTACAAAAATTACGAATGAGGATTGTGAAGGGGCAATGGAGATGATTGGGCGTTTACTTTGGCATTTGCCGCTTGCCCCGGTCAGTATCCCGGTGATTGCAAGATTGTTGGCTGCTGGGGAGGAGGAGTATACAGGGGGAAAGATACTAACCGCATCCTATCCTTCCCATGCCAGTTTAAGGATGGCTAAGAAACCTGAAAGGTATGTACAAAAAGTATACGAAGAGGAAAAAACTGGAGATCTTTTTGCTGGGATAATGGAAGAAGAAGGAAACTGCCCGATGGGCATATATTATGTGGAGGATGAGGAATTATGCTTTAAGGCGGTAGTTTTTGAGGGGGGCTTTTGCATATTCCGCCAGACCAATTTGGGCTGGGAACCGCTTTATACGGCTGCATTTCCAGATGGGGAGAAAATACTTTTAGATAAGGAGAAACAATGTGCGGCACAGGAGTTTTTACAAGGCATGAAGCGCCCTAAGCCTGTTTTACGGACAACTCTTTGCCTTGAGGGGATGACGGATGTAGAAAAGGCGGAGCGGATTCTTTCGGCAATGAAACAGGATGCGCTATACCGAGGGCGGGAACATGGTTTACTGCCGTATGCGCTGGGATATCCCTTTGAAGATAAGGGTGCCGCGCTCCAAGATTTTTACCGCGAACATGGTGGTTATCTTCCGGAAGGTTACTGTGTGCTGCGTTTTGGATGGGACGATACACAGGAGAAAAAGGAGCATGTTTTCTACGCTTCCATGAAGCCGTTTGGTTTTGACCTGGCGCTTCGTTCTGCTGATTGGCCGTCTGGTTATGAGTACAGCGAAAGTGAACTGCACCGGAAGGTGAAGGAAAGGCATTGGGTGGTCGGGCATTTTGGCTGGGGTGACCAAATAGGACCGGACGGGGTGGCAGTTCCTAAGATGATTGCGCTTGGTGAGAGCGGGACATATTATTATTATGATGTGGTGCGCCTGCTGCGCCACGAAAGCCTAGCGGCACTGCTTGCCAAAATGTTTGATTTTTCAAATGTTATTGCAGTGGAGAACTATGAGGGGGAATTGAGTATTTCGCGCTTTAGCGGGGAACTGGAATACTGCTATGGCAGGGAAGCGTTTTTAGGGTCGGCGTACACACTGGAAAAGACCGCGGTGGATTTGTTCACATTCTTTACCAAGGCGGAGTTGATGGGTGAATTTGCTGTGTTTATGGATGGGCTGCTTGAGGGGATTACACAGGAGCCGGATAATTTGTATTTTGAATTTTCCTATGCGGGGGATGGGGCGTATAAGATGCAGGTTTTCTTGCAGGATTTGCAGCAGCAAAAGCAGCCGCCTGAAGGTTTTGAGGAGGATGGTACAGAAGCAGGATGCCCGGTTTGTGAAGATCTGATAAGGGATAGGAAACCGCTTGTATGGAAGATTTGGCAGCAGGTCGGGAATGGTGCCCAAATGAGCAGGGATTTTAAGGATGCGATGTACTGGTATATGGAATGTGGCAAGTTTGGAAAGAAACTTGCCGCTTGGAAAAAGATAATTGCCGGTTTTGATCTTGGGGGAGGGGATGAACTGGTGGTACGTCTTGGGTGCAAAGAGGAAGAAGGATCGGAGTGGCATAGAAATAAGATGGAGGAACAGGAGAAAAACTGGAGAGAGTATTTTGAAGAAGAAGACTTCGAAGAGGAGGATTTCGAAGAGGAAGAGGATTTGGATTAGAATTTCGCAAAGAGGGAAAGTGATCGCTTAAAGCACTCTAGGGAGTACCATATCAACGGGCGGACCCCGTACAAACGCACAGGGTAAGTAGTCTATTGCTTAAAGTAAAATTGTACGGGTGGATGAAAATAAGGAAAGACAGTGCAAAAACATTTCCGCTTTTACACTGTCTTTTTACTTTGCAGCACTTATATGGGGAAACCCATATGGTTCGTTCAGGGAAGTTTTCCCACTCCCATAACGATTACTCCACCCTTACAAAATGCATCAGTTTACTTGAAAAATCCCCCCAGGTTTCCGGGGTCTGCACGCCCGCATACATTAGTATGTCGCCGGTATAACGGGCTTTTGTTTCCTCATTTTCATATACGGCATTCTGGTCAAGCCCCTTTAACCGGATGCGGCGCGTTTTGAAATTCGCGCGGCGCAGTACTTCCACATAAGTGACAAGTGCTTCGGAACCGTCTTTTGCAGCCACCTCGTAGCAGTCGTACTCGTGGTTTTCGGAGTAGCTTGCCAGACGGTAGTAATCCCCGGAACGCACAAGATCATTGTATTTATGGTACATTGCTACCTGCGACGGGATCATATCGCGGTCTTTTTGCGGGATGCGGGTCACGTCAAGCTCGTAGCCAAATGTGCCGGCAAGCGCCACCTCGCCGCGCGTTTTAAACGGCGTGGTACGGCCGACTGTGTGGTTCGGGCAGTCGCTGACATGTGCGCCCATTGAGCAGAGCGGATAGACGATTGCAGTGCCTTCCTGGATGGAAAGGCGCTCGATTGCATCCGTATCGTCGGAACACCAGATCTGCGGGCTGTAGTAGAGCATACCAGCGTCAAAACGGCCGCCGCCGCCGGAACAGTTCTCAAGCAGCAGATGCGGGAAGTCGGTGATCAGGCGTTCCTGCATTTCGTACACACCGAGCATATAGCGGTGGGAGAGTTCTCCCTGGCGTTGCGGCGGGTACGAAATGCTGCCAAGGTCGGTGAGCGGGCGGTTCATATCCCATTTGACATACTCAATATTTGCACAGGAAAGTACCGCTTTGATACGGTCATAAATATAGTCGCGCACTTCCTTGCGGGAAATGTCAAGTACGAACTGGTTGCGGCAGCGGCAAGGAGTCCGGTCAGCAATCTTTATCGCCCAGTCCGGATGGGCACGGTAGAGGTCGGAATCCGGGGAGATCATCTCCGGCTCAAACCAGATACCAAACTTCATGCCAAGCGCATTTACGCCATCCACCAGTGTCTTTAGACCGCCAGGAAGCTTTTCTTCGTTTACCTGCCAGTCGCCAAGGGAGGTATTATCATCCTCGCGGTGTCCAAACCACCCATCATCCATAACAAGCATCTCGATGCCAAGCTTGTTTGCCTCCTTTGCAATGGAGAGAAGCTTGTCCGTATTGAAATTAAAATAGGTCGCCTCCCAGTTGTTAATCAGGATCGGGCGCTTTTTGTCGCGGTATTTTCCGCGGATTAAATGGTTTCTGTAGAGGTCGTGGAAGGTGCGCGTCATTTTGCCAAGACCCTCGTCCGAGTAGACCATGACCACCTCCGGACAGATAAAGGTTTCATCCTTTGTCAGGGTCCAGGAGAAATTTTCCGGGTTGATCCCCATAACCATACGCGCCGTATCAAACTGGCAGCCCTCTACCTGTGCGAGGAAATTGCCGGAATATACGAAATTCATTGCGTAGACCTCCCCGGTTTCCTGTGTGGTTTTTGATGACATAACAGCAAGGAAGGGGTGATCCTGATGACCTGACTCGCCGCGCAGTGAGGAAACGGAGTGCTTACCATGTGTGAGAGGGCGGCGGTCAATATGGCGCTCGCGTGCCCAGCTCCCATGCAGGGTAATGTATTCATAATCCGTGCCATCAAGTTGTAAGCAGGCGGAAAGTGCTTTTTTCAGCACAATATCTTCCTTTGAATGGTTTGTAATGCGCACACTGCGGGTAACGGCATCCACGTCCTCAAAAACAGAGTATACCAGTACGACTTCAAGGTTTAAGACCGGATCAAGGCAGACAAGTTCTAGCGTACTGCATTCCGATTCGCTCCCGAAGGTTGCCGGAAGCCCTAAAAGCGCCGGTTTTCCGGAATAGATTTTGTGGGAGTGGTAGGCAAGGGAGCAGGCTTCATGTCCGCCCTCTGTTTGCACCTTTAAGCAGCTCTCGCGGTAATCCCCCACGCCGTGGGTAGAATATTCAAACGGGAACGCGTCGCAAAAAGCCCCGCGGTCGCGGTTGTTTTTGCTTGGGATAAATGGGCCTTCCTCAAGCCGCATCAGATGGCAAACATGATAATCGGAAAGCTTTTTCCCATAATAGGCATGTCCGATGAATTCCCCGTCTACAAGCGCAAGGATATAGCTTGTGTTTTTTGTGTCGAGTTTGAAGACTTTCCCGTCCTCAAAATATTGGATTCCCATAAAGAAATACCTCCTTGTGATAGGTAAGAAAAACTAACGCTTTTATCATATGCGATTCGGGATGATTTGTCAATTTAGAAAAGAAAATGGTGCATGAATGGTGCGTTTTTTCTGTGTCAATGTATAAACAATAAAGA